>NZ_DBGFPE010000048.1:0-36051 GCF_048526665.1 Candidatus Allofournierella excrementavium | reverse complement strand
ATCACGCTGCCATGCCGGCCCGGGAAGGACATGAGGGAGATGTAGTCCAGCGCGGCCAGCTTTTTCAGGACACGGCCGACTGTCGCCCGGGACAGCCCCCAGCGGGCAGCCAGCTCGGTGTAGGTGACAAGGGGATTTCCGGTGCCGTTGCGGAAATAGACCACCGGCCCCAGGTCTGACCCCTGCACCTGATTGTCGTTGTAGATGGCGGATACCCACAGGTCCAGCACAATGTCCATCTCGGAGCAGCGGTCTGAACTGATGAGGTCGGTGGCAACGGAAACCGGCAGGAAGAAAAAGCCGGTGTCCTTCTGGCAGGGGGCATTGTACTCCAGGACCGTATTATGCCGCGCCCAGTCGCAGATCTTATAGCGGACTACATTCCCGCGGCCCAGTGTCTGAAAGGAAATAAGGTTCTGCTTCTGCAGCCGTTCCAGTACGGCCAGCGCCTGGCACTGGAACCGGGTACGGAACCATTGGGACAGCTCCTTGAGGGTGCAGACCCATTCGCCAGGGTAGACGGTATAGCTGATGCCGTCGATGCGGCGGTATGAGGTGCGGAAGTTTGCGTAGCTGCAAAGTATCGTAAAATAAAAAAGGCCGGAGCCTCCGCTTACGCGAATGCTCCGGTCCTCCATCAGAAAGCGGACGAACTGCCGGTAGATCCGGCAGCGTGGGTAGTCCACCACCTGTTTAATTTGTAATTGATAGGTTGGCATGGCTTTCTCCTTTTTATATATAAGGTATGAAATTGGAAGGGCCAACGAAAAAATCGTTGACTTGAACATCTTGGGGGCTTATGTTATTATTGTATTGTAAAAAGAATCGGCTGGAGGCTTTGTCGATTGGGTTCAGCTGATTGCTCTGAATGGCTTTCGTTGTTCTAAGGCACACAGCATTTGGGATGTTCTCCATTGCTCTACAATGTATCAGTCGATTTTTTGGAAATATTTTACAAAAAATTTTGTTTGGGACTTTTTGTAAAAATGCCCCAAAAAAGGACGGAAAATCGGCCTACAACTTTCTACAACTTTTTTACAACTTTTGCCCCGAACCAGACGGCACAGGAGGACACACTATGGAATCCAAAAAGTTAGAAAAACCTCGTGAAAACGGCACTTTTTCGACCGTACGAGGCGTGATGAAACCGGATGAAGAGGGTAGAAGGGTGTTCCCCACCATGAAGCCCATCGACAAGCCCCAGGCGGCCCAGAAGCCCGCCGCGGCTGCCGCGGCCCCTGCCGCCGCCGTGAACGACGCCGTGCCTGCGGCGGAGAGCGGCCCCATCGACTTCTCCAAGGTGGAGATCGAGCCGCTGTTCACCGAGTTCGTGGACTTCGACACCTTCTCCAAGTCCGACTTCCGGGCGGTGAAGATCAAGGAGTGCACCGCGGTGCCCAAGAGCAAGAAGCTGCTCAAGTTCGTGCTGGACGACGGCACCGGCACCGACCGGGTCATCCTCAGCGGCATCCATGACTACTACGAGCCGGAGGAGCTGGTGGGCAAGACGGCCATCGCCATCGTCAACCTGCCTCCCCGCAAGATGATGGGCATCGACTCCTGCGGCATGCTCATCAGCGCCGTCCATCAGGAGGACGGCCACGAGGGCCTGCACCTGCTGATGGTGGACCCCCACATCCCTGCGGGCGCGAAGCTCTACTAAGAACAAACGAAAGGGCGTCCTGAGCGATCGGGGTGCCCTTTTCTGCAAAAGGGAAAGAGGCGAACGGACCATGAAAACAGGCCTTGTGCTGGAAGGCGGGGCCATGCGGGGCATGTTCACCGCCGGCGTGCTGGACGCCTTCCTCGCCGCCGGCGTGAGGGCCGACGAGGTGGTGGGCGTTTCCGCCGGAGCGCTGTTCGGCGTGAACTATCTCTCCGGCCAGACGGGCCGGGCGGTGCGCTACAACAAGCGCTACAACGGAGACAAGAACTATATGGGCTTGCGGCCGCTGCTGAAAGAGGGCAACCTGTTCAGCACTTCCTACGCCTACGACCTTGTGCCCCGCAAGCTGGACCCCTTCGACGACGAAGCCTTTCAAAACAGCGGCGTGCCCTTTTACGCCGTGGTCACCGACGTGGACACCGGCGAGGCGGAGTACATGCAGGTGAAAAGCGTCTTTGAGCAGATGGATGTGCTGCGGGCCTCCGGCTCCATGCCCTTCGTTTCCCGCCCGGTGGAGTGGCAGGGGCGGCGGTATCTGGACGGCGGCGTTTCCGACAGCATCCCCTTCCGATGGATGGCCGCCCGGGGCTGCGACAGGCTCATCGTGGTGCTCACAAGGGAAGAGGGCTACCGCAAAACGCCCATGAAGGGGGCGCTGCTGCGGCTGCTGCGGCGCAAATATCCCGCCATCGCCCGGCGGCTGGCCGCCCGCCACACCGACTACAACCGGGCGCTGGAGGAGCTGGAGCGCTGGCAGGCCGAGGGCCGGGCCTTCGTGATACGCCCCTCGGTCAAAACGCCCATCAGCCGCATCGAGACCGACCCGGAGAAACTTCAGCAGGTCTATGACCTGGGCCTCGCGGACGGGCAGGCGGCCCTGCCCGCGCTGAAAGCCTATCTTGCCGGGCAGTGAGCCGCCCTTGCAAAGGGCGCGCGGGTAGGATACAATAGAGCCGAGCGGCCCCGCCGCGGAAAAGAGAGGAACGAACGACTATGAAGATCATGGCAGTGGACTACGGCGATGCCCGCACGGGCCTGGCCGTGTGCGACCGCACGGAATTTCTGGCCAGCCCCGTGGGCCAGATCGAGGAAAAGAGCATGGCCAAGGTGGCGGAGAAGATCATCTACGCCAGCCGGGAATTCGACGTGGGGATGATCGTCATCGGCCTGCCCAAAAACATGGACGGCACCGAGGGCGGCCGGGCGGAAAAGACCCGCAAGCTGGCAAAGCTGGTGGAGCTGGGCGTGCAGGTGCCCATCGTCTTTTGGGACGAGCGCCGCACCACCGTCACCGCCGCGGCGCAGCTCACGGACGCGGGCACCTTTGGCAAAAAGCGCAAGGGCAAGCTGGACGCGGTGAGCGCCGCCGTCATTCTGGACAGCTTCCTCGCCTGGCGGAAAAACCATCCCGGCGAACAGCCCACCTGAACCAAAACCGAAAAGAGGCCTCTGCCGCCCGGCAGAGGCCCTTTTTTGCGCCGAAACGGCGCAAAACCGCCCTTTGACGGGCTTACGCGCGGGCGGAAAACGTGCTATAATAGTATCATAGTATCCACGATGAGACCCCGAGGTGCTCGGGTCAGCGAAAGAAGTTCGGTTTGGTCGAAAGAGAAGGAAGCGGCGCCGCGGCGCCCGGCGGAAGATGGAGGACAGGAAATGTTTGAAACAGGAAGTCTGATCGTGTATGGCAATTCCGGCATCTGCCGGGTGGAGGGCGTCTCCATGAAACAGCAGCTGGGCGGCGGGCAGGCCATGTACTACACCCTCACCCCCCTGTTCGGCAGCGGCACCGTGTACACCCCCGTGGACACCAAGGTGTTCATGCGCCCGGTCATCACCGGGGAAGAGGCGCGGGACCTCATCCGCCGCATGCCCGAGATCGAGCCCTGCTGCTGCAGCGGCACCGACCAGCGCGCCTTGTCGGAGCACTACCGGGGCCTGCTCCACACCTACCAGTGCGAGTCGCTGGTGAAGATCATCAAGGCCGTCTATCTCAAGGCCCAGCAGGCCGCCGCAAAGGGCAAAAAGCTGGGCAAGACCGACCAGCAGTTCATGAAGCGGGCGGAGGAGCTGCTCTATGAGGAGCTGTCTCTGGCGCTGGACATGCCCAAGGACCAGGTGAAGGACCACATTCTGCAAACGCTGGAGCCTGCTGCCCAGTGAGAAGGGGGAACGCACGATGAAGCTGAAAACTGCCCTTCGCATCACACGGGTGGGGGTGGCGCTGGCTCTGCTGTTTCTTTTCCTGTGGCTGCTCCTTAAAACGCAAATATTGTTGTATCTGTGCCTAGGGGCCTCTTTCGCTGTGGTTGCCTCCAAGGCGGTTTTTTACCGCTGCCCCCATTGCCGGCGCTATCTGTACAGAGTATACGGCAGGTGCTGCCCCTACTGCGGCAAAGAGCTTGGCCTGTGAATCACAAAAAGAGCCTTCCGCTTTCAAAAGCGGAAGGCTCTTTTTGTGTGTTCAGTGGCAGAAGCTGTCCACCGGCTTTTCCGGCGGGGGATTGGTGAGCTTGGGGCCCAGGGTCATCTGGCTGGAATAGAGACTGTAGTGGCCGCTGAGCAGGTAGCTCACGGCGCACACCAGCAGATAGAGCAGCAGCGGCTCGGCGCCGAAGAGCTCCACCCCCAGCAGGATGCTGGCGATGGGGCAGTTGGTCACCGCGCAGAAGGTGGCCACCAGCGCCAGCGCCGCGGCAAGGCCCGGGTCCAGCCCCAGCAGCGGCCCCACAAGGCAGCCGAAGGTGGAGCCCACAAAGAAGGTGGGCACGATCTCGCCGCCCCGGAAGCCGCATCCCAGGGTGATGGCGGTGAGCAGCAGCTTGAGGATGAAGGCCGCCGGATGCACCAGCTCGCCCTCGGTGATGGCGTGCTCCACCACGTCCATGCCCGCGCCGTTGTAGGCCCGGGTGCCCACCGCCAGGGTGAACAGGATGATGAGGGCGCTGCCCACCAGGATGCGCAGGTACTGGTTCTTCAGCCTGGTCTGGTAAAGGTGGCTGGCGGTGTGCATGGTCACGCAGAACAGGATGCCCAGCACCGCGCAGCCCACCGCCAGCAGCATGGCCCGCCAGGCGTTGTCAAAGCTCAAAGCGGCCGCGCCGTGCACCACAAAGCGCTCCGGCTTTGTGCCCAGCAGCACCGCGGTGCCGTAGGAGATGAGGCTGGCCAGCGCGCAGGGCAGCAGCGCGGAGTGATAGATGACGCCCACGCAGATGACCTCTATGCTGAACACCGCCGCCGTCAGCGGGGTGCCGAACAAGGCTGCGAACACCGCGCTCATGCCCGCCAGCACCATCACCCGCTGGCTGTTGCGGTCCAGCCGCATCTTTTCGCCCAGCCAGCCGCCCATGCTGCCGCCGATCTGCAGCGCCGCGCCCTCGCGGCCTGCGCTGCCGCCCAGCAGATGGGTGATGAAGGTGGCCATGATGATGAGCGGCGTCAGCCGCAGGGGCGCCCGTTTGCCCTGCTGGGCGCTCTCCAGCACTGCGTTGGTGCCCCGCTCGGTGCCCATGCGGCATGCCTGATAAACGAACACGATGACAAGGCCGCCCACCGGCAGAAGATACAAAAGCCAGGGATTCGCCTGACGCATGCCGGTGGCCCAACTGACCAGATGGAAGAACACGGCGCCCACCGCGCCGCAGGCAAGGCCCGCAATGCCCGCGCACACCATCCACATCAAAAAGGTGCGGGTGTAGGGCCCCGGGCCCATCTCCCACTCCTGCCGCAGCAGATGTTTCAATTGCATTGTACATACCCCTCTCAAAAGCAAAACCTTTCCTGTCATATCACATCCCGCGGCTTCGTCAAGTCCGGCTCTTTCAAATTGCCAAAATCGTGGTATAATGGGTACATCGTATGGAAAACCAACAAGAGGGGAGACCGACACGATGAAAGCGGGCTTTCAAAACAGCGAGCAGGCGGCGCAGATGATGCAGTTCCGCTGCCCCCGGTGGGAGCAGCTGCCCGGCATCGCGCTGTATATGGACCAGGTCACCGGGTATTTGAACGAGGTGTTCGCCCCGCTGTGCCCGCCGGGGGAGGAAAAGCTGCTCACCAAGGCCATGGTGAACAACTACGTCAAGCAGAAGGTGATGGCCCCGCCCACCAACAAAAAATACGGCCGCACCCATGTGGCCCAGCTGCTGGTGATCTGCGCCCTCAAGCAGGTGCTGAGCATCCAGGAGGTGGCCCAGCTCATCCGCATGCAGGCCCAGGTGTGCGAGGTGCAGCGGGCCTACGACTACTTCTGCGGCCAGCTGGAGGAGGCGCTGCAGCAGGCGGCCCAGGGCACGCCGGTGGCCCCGGAGGCGGACGACGACCGGCTGGTGGTCATCCACGCCACCCGCGCCGTGGCCAGCAAGGTGTATCTGCAAAAGCGCCTGGAGTTCGAGAGCCGGGCGGAGTAAAGCGGACGTCCCGCAGCGGAGGAAAACGGAATGCTGGAATACAAGGTGGATGACAAAACGCTTTGCGCGCAGCAGTTCATCGAACTTGCGCAGCAGGTCTGGCCGGGGGATTACGACCCGGAAAAGACCCGCCGCGCCCTCGAACGCACCATCAACATCACTGCCTGGGACGGCACGGAACTGGTGGGCTGCCTGCGCATCCTCACCGACGGCTGCTTTTTCGGCACCATCCCCGAGGTGCTGGTGCTGCCCCGGTATCAGCGGCAGGGCATCGGCTCGGCGCTGCTCCGGCTGGCAAAGCAGACCACGCCCACTCTGCTCTATTTTGGGGCCCAGCCCCAGGCGGAGCCGTTCTACGAAAAGAACGGATGCACCCCCAGCCTGCGCGCGTTTGAGATGCGCCCCGAAGAATGAGAACAAAGCGAAGGAAGGCCCCCGGCCGTGCTTTTGAGCGCGGCCGGGGGCCTTCTGCTATGGAAGAGAACGACAAATGTTCAGGCCAGTTCGCTGCGCACCAGCTCGGCCAGCTCGGCGGCGACGGACTGGATGAGGGCCTCGTCCTGGCCCTCCACCATCACCCGGATGAGGGGCTCGGTGCCGCTCACCCGCACCAGCACCCGGCCGGTGTCGCCCAGAAGCTCCTTCTTTTCCCGGATGGCGGTCTTGATGGCGTCGTTGTTGTAGAATTCCAGCTTGCCGGCGGCGCTCACCTTCACGTTCTCCATCACCTGGGGCAGGCGGGTCATCACCTTCGCCAGCTTGGAGAGGGGCTCGCCGCAGCGCTTCAGCAGGCACAGCAGCTGCAGGGCGGTGAGCTGGCCGTCGCCGGTGGTGGCGTAGTCACGGAAGATGACGTGGCCGCTCTGCTCGCCGCCCAGGGTGTAGCCCTCCTGCTCCATCTCCTCCAGCACGTAGCGGTCGCCCACCTTGGTGGCGGCGAAGTGCATGCCGTTGGCCTCGCAGAAGCGGGCGAAGCCCAGGTTGGTGAGCACGGTGCCCACGATGGTGCTGCGGCGCAGCTTGCCCCGCTGCTGCATGTCCAGGCCGCAGATGGCCATGATGAAGTCGCCGTCCACCACATTGCCGGTTTCGTCCACGAAGAGGCAGCGGTCGGCGTCGCCGTCAAAGGCCACGCCTGCCACCGCGCCGGGGGTGGAGCGCACCGCCTCGCACAGGGCCTCCATGTGGGTGGAGCCGCAGTTCTCGTTGATGTTCACCCCGTCCGGCGAGGCGGAAAGGATGGCGGCGTCCGCCCCCAGCTGGCTGAACAGCTGCCCGGCGGTGGCCGAGGCGGAGCCGTTGGCGCAGTCCACCACGATCTTCATGCCCTCCAGCGAGGTGGGAATGGTGCTTTTCAGATGCTCCACATAGTCCCGCACGGCGGTGGCCGAGTGGCTGATCTGGCCCAGGCCGTCGCCGGTGGCGAGGGTGAAGCGGTTCTGCTCGATGAGGGTCTCGATCTGGTCCTCCAGGTCGTCCGGCAGCTTGAAGCCCTCGCCGCCGAAAATTTTGATGCCGTTGAAGGGGTAGGGGTTGTGGCTGGCGCTGATCATCACGCCCGCGTCCGCCTTGTACTTCATCACAAGGTAGGCCACGGCGGGGGTGGGCACCACGCCCAGGTCGATGACGTCCGCCCCCACGCTGCACAGGCCCGCCGCCAGCGCCGCGCCCAGCATGTCGCTGGAGATGCGGGTGTCCTTGCCCAGCACCACCAGGGGGCGGCGACGCCGCCCGTAGGTGAGCACGGTGGCCGCCGCGCGGCCGATGTTCATGGCAAGCTCACAAGTCATATCCTCGCCGGCAATGCCGCGCACGCCGTCGGTGCCGAATAATCTGCCCATGTGTATTGTCTCCTTTCAGCGTTCAGCGGGTCACACCCGCTTGGCCAGATTGCCCGGCCCTTTGTAGATGTGCCCGGCGGGAACGGTGCCCCGCACGCAGCTGGTGGGATACACCTGGCAGCCGCGGCCCAGCACCGCGCCGGGGCACAGCACGCTGTTGCAGCCCACCTCGGCCCCGTCGCCCACCAGGGCGCCCAGCTTTTTGCGGCCGGTGGCGATCTTTTCCTCGCCGTTTTTCACCACCACGAGGCTCTTGTCGCTTTTCAGGTTGCTGGTCACAGCGCCGGCCCCCAGATGAGCCTTGCAGCCCAGGATGGAATCGCCCACATAATTGAAGTGAGGCACCTGCGCCCCGTCGAACAGGATGCAGTTTTTCAGCTCCACGCTGTTGCCCACAACGGCCCCCGCGCCCACCAGCGCGCTGCCCCGGATGAAGGCGCAGTGGCGCACCTCGGCCTCGGGGCCGATGATGCAGGGCGCGCCCAGCAGGGCGGTGGGGGCCACCTTGGCGGTCTTTGCCACCCAAACCCCCGGCTGGGGCTGGTCGTATTCAGCGGCGGGCAGGCTCTCGCCCAGCTTCACGATAAAATCTTTCAGCTCGTCCAGTACCTGCCAGGGCCACTCCTTGCCCTCGAACAGGGGGGCGGCCAGGGTGTGGGAGAGATCGAACAGTTCTTCGGTGCGGCAAGAAGTCATAGCGCACGCTCCCTTCCAATGATTCTGCTATCACTCATTATATGAAATCAGAGGCAAAATAACAACTTGAAAATACAAAAATCGCGGACGAATTGGTAAATATGGCGCTATTCACGAAATTCTGCCGCCCGGCAGGCGAAAAGATTGTGATATTTTCCGCGGAATTTGCACAATAAGCGCGGACTGGACAAAGAAAAAGCCCCGCAGCGCGCGGGGCAAAAGGTCACTTGCGGAAAATGTCCAGCGCGTGGCTGGTCACGCCCAACAGGTCGGGCCGCTCGCAGGTGGCAAGATGGTAGCGCATGAACAGCCGGAACTGCTCGTCGTCCATGCGGTCCAGCTCCTCCCGCAGCAGCAGGGCGCAGCCGTCGGCGGCCACGTAGTGCAGCCGGGTCACGGGGAAGGGAGCCATCAGCGCGTCCACGTCCTCCTTGCGCACCAGCTCGAACAGGTCCTTCGGCTGGGAAAAGGCGGCGAAGGTCTCCGGGTCCAGCAGGCCTTCCCGCAGATACTGGCCCACGTCGATGTTCTGGTGGCGGAACCCCTCGTCCAGCAGGCAGCCGTCGGAGATGACGTAGGCGGCAAAGACCACGCCGCCCGGCCGGGTCACCCGGATGGCCTCCTCCAGCGCCCGGCGTTTGTCCGCCGGGGTGTAGAGGTGATAGAGCGGCCCCAGCAGAAGAATGACGTCATAGGAGTCGCTTTCAAAGCCGGTCAGGTCCAGGGCGTTGCCCCGGGTGACGGTCACCGCTTCGCCGGGCAGGGTGTTTTGACGAAAAAATTCGATGTTGTGCTCCACCAGCTCCACCGCGTCCACCCGGCAGCCCTCCCGTGCCAGGGCATGGGAGTAGCGCCCGGTGCCCGCGCCGATCTCCAGCACCTTCGCGCCGGGGCGCAGGTAGCGGTGGATGTAGTGCATGGTGGTGAGAAATTCCACCGAGCCGTGGCGGGAGGCCAGCCGCCCGTCCTCGTCGAAGTGGTCGTAGAATTCGCGGATGTAGCGTGTTTCCATGATGCGCCTCCTCGTTCAGGGCCGGTGGGGGGCCGCCAGCGCCGCCACCACCGCTTTGGCCCGCCGCCGGGCCTCTTCTTCCTCCAGGTCCAGTTTGCCGGTGGCGGCGAGCACCGCCGCGCCGTGGGCCCAGAGGAACAGGTCCAGAAAAATTTCCCGCCCGGCCTGGGGGTCCACCCCCAGCTGGCGGGCAAAGGCCTCCGCCTTGCGCCCGTTGCCCGGCTCCCGGTAAAAGTCCTCGGCCCGGCGCATGTCCAGCGCCATCTCCCGGATGAACAGCGCCCGGAACAGCAGCGGCTCCTCCCGGGCAAAGCGCAGGTAGGTGAGGGGCAGGGCAAGGAAGGGGTCCTCTCCCTCGCCCCAGGCCGCGGCCCGCTGTTCGTAAAAGGCGAAGGCGTATTCCAGAAAGTCCGCCTTCACGGCCTCCATGTTCTCATAGCAGGTGAAGATGGGCCGGGTGGAGCAGCCCAGCCGGGCCGCCAGACTGCGGGCGTTTACCGCGTCAAAACCCTCGCGGCGGGTGATGTCCAGCGCCGCCGATAAAATCATCTCCCGGGTGACCTTTGCCGTGGGGGGCATGGCCCTCGCCTCCTTTATATGCGACAAATGTTGTGTAACTATTGTTGCATATAAACCGCGCCCTGTCAAGAAGCAAAAAAGCGGGCCGTCCCGGAAGAGGGGGACGGCCCGCGGCAAAGGCGGTTCACTGCGCTTTTTTCGGTTTGAGGCCCACCACATAGCGGATGCGCCGCCAGTAGACGAAGGCGGACACCACCGGGGCCACGAAGTCGGAGATGGGCTCGGCCACGAAGGTGGACATGGCGCCGAAATACATGGGCAGAACGAACAGGGGGATGAAATAGATGGCCTTGCGGAAGAAGGAGAGGGGCAGGGAGTACTGCATCATGCCCATGCCGGTGAAGCCGTCGATGACGGTGTACTGCACCGCCAGCGGGATGACGCCCAGGGTGTAGATGCGGATGGCCCGCACCGCCAGCTCGCCCACCTGCGGGTCGCTGGAAAAGATGGACACGAAGAGCCCGGGCACGCCCTGGCCGATGAGGAACAAAAGGGTGGTGTAGCCAAGGCAGAGCAGGAGGATGAACTTCTGGGCCTCCAGGATGCGCTTTGGCTGGCCGGCCCCGTAGTTATAGCCCAGGATGGACCCGGTGCCGCCGGTGATGCCGCCCAGCGGCATGGTGACCACCAGCATGAAGCTCTGGGCGATGGTGGCCGCCGCCACCAGCAGGTCGCCCTGGCCCGCGCCGCCGTATTTCTGCAACAGGGAGTTGAGGGCAATGATCATCACGTTGTCGAAGGCGATGATGATGAAGGGGGTGAAGCCGGTGGCCATCACCCGGCCCATGATGCGGGCGCTGTAGCCCCCGAAGGTGATGCGGATGGGGGGCTGGCGCCCGAACAGGAACACCAGCACAAAGATGCAGCTGGCCAGCTGGCTGAGCACGGTGGCCACCGCCGCGCCGGCCACACCCATGTCCAGCACGAAGATGAACACCGGGTCCAGCACGATGTTCAGCACCGCGCCCAGCATCACCGAGAGCATGCCCTTTTTGGCAAAGCCCTGGCAGATGATGAACTGGTTCATGCCGGTGGAGAGCAGGGCGAACACGGTGCCCGTCAGATACACCGAATAGTAGGTCTCGGCATAGGGCAGGCTGGCCTCGCTGGCGCCGAAGAGCATCAGCACCGGCCGCCGGGTGGCGTAGGCCAGGGCCATCAGGGCCGCCGCCAGCCCCACCAGCAGCACAAAGCAGTTGGCAAGGATGCGCTTTGCGCCCTCGTTGTCGCCCGCGCCCATGCGGATGCTCACCAGGGGCGAGCCGCCCACGCCCACCAGAAAGGCCACCGAGCCGATCATGGTCACGATGGGGCCGCACACGCCCGCGCCCGCCAGGGCCAGATTGCCCACCTCGGGGATGTTGCCGATGTACATGCGGTCCACAACGCTGTATAAAACGCTGACGAACTGCGCCAGCATGCTGGGGATGGCGATGCGCAGCACCAGCCGGCGGATGGGGTCGCGCCCCAGGTCATTCTCCATTCTCACACAAAACACCGCCTCACAGGCGCAAAGAGCGCCGGACGCATTCCTTCGCCCGGCGCGGCGCCGCTTATTTGTAGATCTTTTGAAGGGTGAAGCCCCGGCCGTGCACCTCGTTCACCGAGCTGATGACGATGAAGGCCTGGGGGTCCGTTTCCAGCACCAGATGGTTCAGCTTTGCCAGCTCCCGGTTGGTCACCACCGTCAGCAGCATGTCCCGCTCGGTCTGGGTGTAGCCGGTCTGGGCGTGCAGCACCGTGCAGCCCCGGTCCAGCACCCGCAGGATGATGCGGCGGATCTCGTCGTTCTTTTCGCTGAGGATCTTCACCTGGATCTTGGCGTGGCCCATCACCGACACCTTTTCCAGAATGACGGTGTAGAGCAGCACCAGCAGGATGCCGTAGAGGATCTGCTCCTTGTCGGCAAAGACCATCTGGCCGATGAGGATGAGGAAATCCAGCAGGTACATCACCGCGCCCACCGGCAGGCCGAAGTACTTGTTCAGCACGATGGGCGGGATGTCCATGCCGCCGCTGGAGGCCCCCGCGCCGATCACCAGCCCGATGGCCACGCCGATGAGCACGCCGGCGAAGATGGTGCCCAGCATGGGGTCACGGGTGAAGCCGTCGATGCCCGGGATGCGGGCGAACAGGTCCAGGAACAGCGGGTAGCAGAAGGTGGACAGCGCCGTGTTGAAGGCGAACCACCGGCCCATGGCCACCGCGCCCACCACGAACATGATGATGTTGGACACCAGCACGAACCCGGCCACCGGCACGTCCAGCCAGTAGCGGGTGGCCAGCGCCAGACCCGTTGTGCCGCCGGTGATGAGCCCGCAGGGCAGCACGAACATGTCCACCGCCAGGGCGTACAGCGCGTTGCCCAGCAGCACCAGCAGAATGTTTTTTCCCCGTGCGGGCAGAATGAAGCCTTTCACGGGCGAACCCTCCCCTCGATGCACTGCACGACAGTGCCATGATAAAGCGAAAGGCGGCAGGCCAAAGGCCTGCCGCCGAATCTATGCACATCACACCGGGCGCAGTCCATCTGACCCACCTCCTTTTATATTACACACAAGTATTGCACAGCCCGGTGGCGTTTGCAAGCCCCGGCAAAAAAAGTTCGGCGTTTTGCCCCGAAAGATGCGGGGCAAAACGCCGGTCTTTGTCAAAACGCGCAGGGCCTTCAGCGCAGCATGGCGCTCTGGTTCACCACGTAGGTGCTGTACAAAAACAGCACGTCCTGGTCGGTGAACTCCACATACTGGGGCACAAGGCCGCTGACCATGTAGCGGATGTCCACCAGGGTCACCTTGCGGTACTGGCCCAGCAGCAGCGGAACAAGGCTGCTGGCATAGGAATCCCGGAACACCACCAGCTCCTTGTCGGTGGCCGCCAGGGGGCTCTCGACGGTGATGAGGGGGCTGGCCCCGCTCAAAAACACGTCGTAGGGCACGTCGGTGTCAAGGCGTTCGAGGTCGTAGACAGCGGTGGAATCGGGGTACTGGTAGTTGTCGCACACGGCGGCCACGGTGGCGTCGCTGACCAGATAGGTCAGTTCTTCCGGCTTGTCCGCGCCGTACTTGCCGTAGGCGCCGATGAAGCCTTCCACCGTCACCGGGTCAAAGCCGTCCATGTCCACCGAAAAGCCCATGGCCGCGCCCAGCGCGTCCACCACGCCGCCCAGCCGCTCCTGCCGCCAGTGGCTGTCGGTGAAATAGTAGTCCTCCAGGGTCAGCGCCCCGGTCAGGTCGATCTTTTCGATGCCGCTGCCCATCAGCTGGCTGTCCACCGTGGAGAACAGAGCCTGATAGTCGGTGGCGGGCCTCACCTCGTCGGTCAGGTAATAGCCCTTGTCCGGCACGATGGCGTAAAAGGCGCGGTTCTCCTCGGTGAGCAGGTCCGCCTTCAGCTTTTCCAGCTTTTCGCCAAAGCGCACCGCACTGTCCACGTCGGGCCCGTCCAGCGCCTCCACCCAGTGGCCGTGGGCGGTGTACATGCCGTTCTCGTCCGGGCGCATGCCGCGGTCGAACAGGCCCATTGCCACCGCAATGACAACAGCGGCAGCCGCGAAGCAGAGCCCCGCGGCTGCGAATGCGAGTTTGCGTTTCACGGCTTACTCAGCCACGGCGGCGGTGAAGCCGCTGTGCAGCTGCTCAGCCAGGTCGGCGCTGGTCATGATGAGGATGACGGTGTCGCCGGAGAAGTCCACGATCTTGCTCTCGGCTTCCACGCAGATCCACTTGCGGGGGTCGGCATTGGCCTCGATGTTGGCGGCCAGCTGCTCGGCCTCCTCGGCGCTGTTCGCCTTCACCAGGCAGACGGAGAAGGGCACGGAAGTCATGGCGGCCTCGGCGGCGATGCCGTCGGCATAGCGGTCACGGGTCACGCCCAGGTTGTACTCGGAGTTCTCCTCGGTGAGCGGGGTGTACTTGGCGCCGCCGTTCAGGTCGGCGGGCATCAGCATGGGGATCTGCTCCGCGTCGCCCGCGGCCAGCACCTGGTCCATCAGGGCCTCCAGGCTGCCGGGCTCGGCTTCGCTGGCAGGCTCGGAAGCGGGCTCGGAAGCAGGCTCAGAGGCGGGCTCGGAAGCCGGCGCGCTGCTGCTGGGCGCGGAGGAAGGCGCGGAAGAAGAGGGGGCGGAAGAGCAGCCGGCAAAGGCGGCAACAGCCATGATGAGGGCGAGGGTCAAAGCGAGTTTTTTCATGTGTGTGACTCCTTAATTTTAAAGAAATGTGCGGCCGGTTTTGGGGTTAGTGTTCCCCGCCGGCACAGAGTAAACACCTGAGGTGAGGAAAATATTGCAAAGCGACTAAAATTTTTTTGCGTTTTTCATGCGAAACGCTCCCTTGCCCTGCGGGGAATAGATTGTTATACTTGTAACAGACGGAGAAACTCCGCCAAGCAAACGTTTTGTTTGACCTGAAAAGGAGAGGATACCAATGGCTAACCGCATCGTTCTGAACACCATTTCCTATCATGGCAAGGGCGCCATCGAGAACATCGTTCCCGAGCTGACCGCCCGCGGCTACAAAAAGGCTTTTGTCTGCTCTGACCCCGACCTTTTGAAGTTCGGCGTGACCAAGAAGGTCACCGACCTGCTGGAGGCGGCGGGCTTTGCCTATGAAGTTTACAGCGACATCAAGCCCAACCCCACCATCGAGAACGTGCAGCACGGCGTGGAGGCCTTCAAGACCAGCGGTGCGGACTGCATCGTGACCATTGGCGGCGGCTCCTCCATGGACACCGCCAAGGCCATCGGCATCATCGCCAACAACCCCGAGTTTGCCGACGTGCGCAGCCTGGAGGGCGTTGCCCCCACCAAGAAGCACGCGGTGTTCACCATCGCCGTGCCCACCACCGCCGGCACCGCCGCCGAGGTGACCATCAACTACGTCATCACCGACGTGGAGAAGAAGCGCAAGTTCGTCTGCGTGGACACCAACGACATCCCCGAGGTTGCCGTGGTGGACCCGGACATGATGTCCACCATGCCCAAGGGCCTCACCGCCGCCACCGGCATGGACGCGCTGACCCACGCCATCGAGGGCTACATCACCAAGGCCGCCTGGGAGATGACCGACATGTTCCATCTCAAGGCCATCGAGCTCATCGCGAAACACCTGCGGGGCGCCGTCGCCGGCGAGCCGGAAGGCCGTGAGGGCATGGCGCTGGCCCAGTACATCGCCGGCCAGGGCTTCTCCAACGTGGGTCTCGGCATCGTGCACTCCATGGCCCACAGCCTGGGCGCTGTCTACGACACCCCCCACGGCGTGGCCAACGCCATCCTGCTGCCCACCGTGATGGAGTACAACGCTCCCGCCACCGGCGAGAAGTACCGCGACATCGCCAAGGCCATGGGCGTGGAAGGCGTGGACGCCATGACCCTGGACGAGGCCCGCAAGGCCGCCTGCGCCGCCGTGAAGCAGCTGAGCCAGGACGTGGGCATCCCCGCCGACCTGAAGGCCATCGTGAAGGAGGAGGACGTGCAGTTCCTCTCCGAGAGCGCCTATGCCGACGCCTGCCGTCCCGGCAACCCCCGCGACACCAGCGTGGAGGAGATCGCCGCGCTCTACCGCAGCCTGATGTAAGGCGTTCAGAACCAATCAAAAGAAAGAGGAGCCGCCCCGCGGGGCGGCCCCTCTTTTTGTGTGCGTCGATGCTGGCTTGGCGAAAGGTCACATCCCGCCGCAGTAAAAACGGGTCACGGCATAACTGCCGTCCAGCGGCCCGGCCGAGAGCTGGCCTGTGTATTCCTCCGGCTCGCCGTCCACGGTCAGGCTGACGGTGAAATCAAAGTTGTCGTCGCCTGTGCCTTCCAGCCGGACTTCTGCCACCTCCACCTGCCTGCCCGCGTAAAACTCGTCGTACCGCATCAGGGTGCGGTTGGCGACGAGCACGTCCAGTGCTTCGGGGCTGACACAGGGGGCAAGCCCTTCATAATAGTCCGTCACGGCGGCCTCGTCTATGACGGAAGCCTGGGAGAAGGCATCGTAGCGGCCGTCGGCGTTGGCGGTGAAGAATTCCGTCAGAAATGCCTCGCCGGCCTCCTCCGGTGTCTGGAAGGCCGCTTCCTTGGCGGAACAGGCGCACAGGGCCAGAGCCAGCGCCAGGAATGCCAGAAAAAGTTTCGGGATGCGGACGTTCATGAGCGGGGCCTCCTTTTCCTTTTTTAAAGGGGTGTTCCTTGATTTGAATATAGCATGGAACGGCCAAAGAGTAAATACAAAATGGGGCCAAGACGCGGCCTTGCTCAAAAGAAAAAAGGGGCCGCCCGCGGGGCTGCCCCTTTTTTGCGTGAGTTCACAGCTTGTCCAGATATTCCGCGGCGGAAAGCCCCGCGATGAGGCCCTCGCCCACCGCCTTCGCCACCTGCAGCGGCGCGCCGGCGATGTCCCCGGCGGCAAAGGCGCCCTCGATGTTGGTGGCCATGTGCCGGTCCACCTTCACAAAGCCGTCCTCGATGGCAAGGCCGGGCAGCAGGGTGTCCGGCGCGATGGCGCTGCGCAGGATGAACAGCCCCTGGATGGGCAGCTCCTGGCCCGCCACCCGCATCCACTCCACCGTCTGGCCGCCGCCCACCGCCTGCACCGCGCCGGGCAGATGCTCGATGGCATCGCTGAGCTCCGCCGGGCGCTTGGGGGAGACGAACCGCACCTTGCAGCCGATGGAGGCCAAGAAGTTCGCCTCGCCTGCCGCCTCGGGGGAAAGGCCCCACACCGCCACCTCCCGGCCGCGGTAGAGCATACCGTCACAGGTGGCGCAGTAGGACACGCCCCGGCCCAGAAACTCGCTCTCGCCCTCGATGGGTTTGGCCTTGGCCACGCCGCCGGCCAGAATGACCGTGCGGGCCTCCAGGATGTTGCCGTCGAAGTTCAGCATGAAGCGGTCGCCCAGGGGCAGCACGTTGGTCACCCGACCCGCCTTCGGGACGATGCCCAGCGATCTGGCATGGTCGGCAAAGGCCGCCAGCATCTCGCTGCCGGAGAGCCCCGGCAGACCCAGGTAGTTGTCCACCCGCTCGGCTTTGGCCAGAAGGCCCGCCCCCGCGCCCAGCACCCGGACGCTCTTGCCCCGCTGGTGCAGGTTGATGGCCGCCGAAAGCCCGGCGGGCCCGCCGCCCACCACCGCGCAGTCCAACATGGCTTCACTCATAAAAACGCGCCTCCTTGCCCGTTGTTCGTCGTATTCAGTATAGGGCAGCGAGGCCCTGTTTACCGTAATTTTATCACAAAGGGCCCCGCGTTGCCAACCGGCGCGCAGGCAGGTATAATAAAGAAAAGACCAGAGGAGGGATGCCCTGTGTTCGGACCTGCGGATAAAAAACTGGGCTTTGGCTTCATGCGCCTGCCCATGAAAGGGGAGGAGGTGGACATCGAGACCACCTGCCGCATGGTGGACGAATTTTTGGCGGCGGGCTTTTGCTACTTCGACACCGCCCACGGCTACCACGACGGCCAGAGCGAGGCGGCGCTGAAAGCCGCCCTCACCAGCCGGTACCCCCGGGAGAAGTACATTCTGGCGGACAAGCTCTCGCCTCCCTTCTTTGAGAAGGAGGCGGACATCCGGCCCCTGTTCGAACAGCAGCTGGAGGCCTGCGGCGTGGAGTACTTCGACATGTACCTGATGCACGCCCAGAGCGCCGGGCGCTTCGAGTTCTATAAAAGCTGCCGCGCCTACGAGACGGCCTTCGCCCTGAAGGCGGAGGGCCGGGTGCGCCATGTGGGCATCTCCTTCCACGACACCGCTCCGGTGCTGGAGCGCATCCTCACCGAGTATCCCCAGCTGGACTTCGTGCAGCTGCAGTTCAACTATCTGGATTACGAGGACCCCCAGGTGCAGAGCCGCGCCTGCTACGAGGTCTGCCGCCGCCACCAAAAGCCGGTGGTGGTGATGGAGCCGGTGCGGGGCGGGCGGCTGGCCCAGCTGCCGGACGAGGCCCGGGCGCTGCTGGCAAAGGTGAGCGACAGCAGCCCGGCGGGCTTTGCCCTGCGCTTTGCCGCCGATTTTGAAGGGGTGAAGATGGTGCTTTCGGGCATGAGCAGCCCAGATCAGCTGGAGGAGAACCTGCGGGTGATGAGCGCCCCCGCGCCCCTTACCGGCGCGGAGCGGGCGGCGGCGGAGCCGCTGCGGCGCATCCTCACCGCCCAGCAGCTGGTGCAGTGCACCGCCTGCGGCTACTGCACCTCCGGCTGCCCGGCGGCCATCCGCATCCCGGACCGCTTCGCGGCCTACAACGCCCGCCTGCGGGGCGAGACAGACGCCGCCGCCCGATACGCCGCTGTGCCCGGCGGCGAGGCCTCGGCCTGCGTGGGCTGCGGCGCCTGCGAAAAGGCCTGCCCCCAGAAGCTGCCCATCCGGAAGCTGCTGGCGCTGGCCGCGCGGGAATTTGAACAGTAAAAAAAGCGGGGGAGAGCCCGGTCGGCATCGACCGGGCCCTCCCTCTTTTCCTGTGAAGCGCAGGGGCGTTCACCCGCGGGAATATTTCAGCCGGGTGGCGGCTCCGCCCCGCAGGTGCCGCTCGGCCTTGTTGGCCCCCAGCACCTGCTGCACCTGGCGGTACAGCTGCGGGTTCAGCCGCTTGAGCCGGCAGGTCACATCCTTGTGCACCGTGGACTTGCTGACGCCGAAGGCGCCGGCGGCGCTGCGCACGGTGGCACGGTGTTCGGTGATGTACAGCGCCAGCTGCAAGGCGCGCTCGTCGATGTTCCCTTTCACACAGCGTCACTCCCCGTGATGAGTTCTCACGCAGAATGTATATGCGCCGGCCGGGCGGGATATGAAGAGGCCGGGCAGGCACAGCCTGCCCGGCCTTTTCCGGGAGAGAGAAGGAGCGCGAAAGGAGGTCACAGCGTTCCGGTCACAAGTTTGCCGTTGTGGATGATGGTGAGGTCAGCCTTGTTTTGCAGCAGGGCAATGTTGGCAAGCACGTCGCCCTTCACCACCAGCAAGTCGGCGGTCTTGCCCGCGGCCAGCACGCCGATATCCGGCTGGCGCAGGGCCTGAGCCGCCATGCTGGTAGCAGTCTTGATGGCTTCCATGGGGCTCATGCAGAGCTTGGTATACATCTCCAGCTCCTCCGCGCCGTCGCCGTGGCAGTTGAAGGGAGTGCCGGTGTCGGTGCCGCAGACGATTTTCACGCCCGCTTTGTAGGCCTTTTCCAGCCCCGCATAGTGGGCGGTGGCAAAGTAGTGGATCTTCTCCAGCACATAGTCGGGCACGCCGCCCTCCGGGCCGTATTTGATGGTGCGGAAGGCGCACAGGGTGGGAACCAGATAGTGGTCGCCCTTCAGCAGCAGTTCGATGCCCTCATCGTCCAGAAAGCTGCCGTGCTCGATGGTGCGCACACCGGCCCGCAGGGCGCGTTTGATGCCGTCGGCGCCGATGGCGTGGGCAGCGGTGAGGGCGTTTCGGTTGGCGGCCTCTTCCACAGCGACCCGCATCTCCTCTTCGGTGAGCTGGGACACGGTGCCCGGCCCGGGAGAGTTGCCGCCGCCGGTGGCCATCAGTTTGATGTTGTCGGCCCCGTTTTTCAGCCGGTCGCGGGCGGCGCGGCGCACTTCGTCCACGCCGTCGCAGGTCTCGCCGATGGAGTCCAGCTCCACGTCCCCGGGCACGAAATCGCCGTGACCGCCGGTGATGGAGATGGCCTTGCCGCTGGTCAGCAGCCGCGGGCCCTCGATCATCCCCTCGTTGATGGCCCGCTTCACAGCGTAGTCCGCCGAGGCCTTATCGCCCATGCTGCGCACGGTGGTGAAACCGGCATAGAGCAGCTTCTTGGCGCAGTCGGCCGCCTTGAGGGCGGTGTAGGTGGCGCTGTCCATCAAAAAGTCCATCACGCTGGAGGGCTTGCCGTACATGGTCAGGTGTACGTGAGCGTCGATGAGGCCGGGCATGATGGTCTGGCCCCGGACGTCCAGCACCTGCGCGCCGGGATACTGAGCCGCCGCTTCGGGGCAGAAGGGGCCGGCGTAGAGGATCTCTTTGCCTTCATAGATCAGCATGCCGTCGGCCACAGGCTCCTTTGCCAGACCGTCGATGAGCATGCCGTGCTGCAGAATGGTCGCCATGTTTCATTCACCTCGTTTTCAAAGTACCGGCAGGAACACGTCTTTGCCGTTTTCGTTGCTGTAAACCAGCTGGCCGCCCTTGAACACCATCTTCACCCGGCGGAAGGCTTCCAGGTCGGCCTCCGGATCGCCTTCGATGAGAGTCAGGTCGGCCCACTTGCCCGGCTCGATGGTGCCGGTGCGGTCTGCCACGCCAAAGGCCTCGGCGGGGGTGCGGGTGGCGGAGACGATCACGTCCTTCACGCTCATGCCCAGTTCGTGCATCTTGATGAACTCGCTGGCCATGTCATCCTGGTAATTGAAGGGAGTACCCGCGTCGGTGCCCGCGATCACTTTCACGCCCGCTTTGTAGGCGGCGGTAAAGCCGTCGAAGTGGGTGATGGCCTGGATCTTGCACTTTTCCACCACATAAGGCGGGATGCCGGAGGCCTCGCCCTTTTCGATGACATACCACAGTGCCATCAGAGTGGGGCAGAAGTAGGTGCCCTGCCTGACCATCAGTTCGATCTGCTCGTCGTCCAGGGTCACGCCGTGCTCGATGCTGTCCACCCCGGCCCGCAGGCAGTTCATCACGCCCTCCTTGCCCTGGGCGTGGGCCGCCGTATGAATGCCCGCGTGATGCGCTTCCTCTACGATAGCACGGATCTCCTCATAACTCAACTGGGGCACGCCGGCCTTCATCCCCTTGGACTGGCCGCCGCCGGTGGCCATGATCTTGAGCAGGTCGGCACCGCGCTTGATCTGGGCGCGGGCGGCTTTGCGGGCCTCGTCGGCGCCGTCCACCTCGATGCCGAAATAGTAGCCGTGGCCGCCGGTCATGCAGAGCACCCGGCCGCTGGCGTAGACCCGCGGCCCCAGCAGCTTGCCGGCGTTGATGGCGTCCCGCAGCTTGATGGACACATCGAAGTTGGTGCCCATGTCCCGCACGGCCACAAGGCCGCTTTTCAAACAGCGCAGGCTGTTGCGGGCGGCGCTGGCCATCACGGCGGCCTCGGTGTCGTCCCGCATCACCTGGGCCTGCATGTTGGGCAGGCCGTCCACGGCGATGTGGGTATGGCCCTGCACCCAGCCGGGGGTGCAGGTCAGACCTTTGCCGTCGATCACGGTTTCGGCCTGGGCGTCTTTCAGGCCGCGGCCCGCGGCCACGATGCCCTTTTCATCAAACAAGACGCAAGCGGCTTCCTGCCGCCCGCCTTTGCCGTCGTATAAAATGAGATCGTCGATCCTTGTGCGCATCATGCGCCTCCTTTGCACTTGGCCCGATTTTGAAATGGCACCCTCCGAGCGCGCCGAAGGGTGCCATTTCTTATCGAACAAACAGAATGAACGGACGCCCTGTCAGGCAAGATATACCGCGCCGCCGGGCCCGAGGGGAATGCCGATGGTGATCCAGACGATAATGAAGAGGGTCCACATCACGAAGAACGCCAGCGAATAGGGCAGCAGGCAGCTCATCAGGCTGCCGATGCCAGCCTTCTTGTCGTACTTTTCGGCCGTGCCCACCAGCATTGCGAAGTATGCGAACATGGGGGTGATGGGGTTGGTGATGGAGTCGCCGATGCGGTACAGCACCTGGGTGAAGGAGGGATCGTAGCCCAGCAGCATGAACATGGGCACGAACACCGGGGCCAGGAAGGCCCACTTGGCGCTGGCAGAGGCGACCAGCAGGTTGACCAGGCAGACCAGCAGGATGAACAGGACCATCAGGGGGATGCCGGTCAGGCCGATGCTGCTCAGGAAGTTGGCGCCGGAGATCGCGATGAAGCTGCCGATGTTGCTCTTGTTGAAGTAGGCGATCATCTGGGCGGCCACGATGCAGAAGGTCACATAACCGGACATGCTGCCCACGGCGCTGGTCAGGCCTTTGACCAGGTCTTTGTCGTTTTTGTATTTGCCGGTGGCAAAGCCGTAGGCCACGCTGGGCACGAAGAACACCAGCATGATGATGGGCACGATGCCGGAGATCAGGCCGCCGGAATATCCCAGCAGATCGCCGGTCTCGTCACGCATGGGGGAGTCGGCGGGGATGCACGCGGCAACCAGCACGGCCACCAGCACCAGCAGCGCGATGCCGGCCACTTTCAGGCCCTTGCTCTCTTCGGGGGTCAGGGTGGTGCTGTGCTGCTCAAGCTCGCCGTGGTAAGCGCCCACGCGGGGCTTCACGAAAAAGTGATGCACAACGGTGACCACGAAGGTCAGGAACACCGCGGAAGCGGCCATGAAGTACCAGTTGCACATGATGTTGGCCTGGTAGTTGGGGTCGATGATCTGCGCGGCGGGGCCGGTGTAGCCGATCAGCAGCGCGTCGGTGGAGCCGACCAAGAAGTTGGCGGAAAAGCCGCCCGCCACACCGGCATAACACAGCGCCATGCCGGCGATGGGGTTTTCACCGATGGACATAAACACCAGCGCGCCGATCATGGGCATGACCAGGAAGCCCGCGTCGCCCGCGATGTTGGAGTTGACGCTGATCAGAAGCAGCAGCGGCACGATCAGCGCCTTGGGGGCCTTCATCACCGACACGCGCATCAGCGCGGAGGCAAGGCCCGTGGATTCAAACAGCCCAACGCCCAGCACGACCACAAGGCCGAGAATCAGGGTGGGGAAGTTGGCCACGTTGCTGGTGAAGCTGGAGAGCATCCACACAAAGTTGTCGAAGGTGGCAAGGCTGGTGATGGTGATGTCCTCGCCGGTGGCGGGGTTCTGCACCGTGGCGCCGCTGAAAATGGCGGACGCGACCACAATGATGACGCAGATGCAGACGAACAGGGTAACGGGGTCGCACATCTTGTTGCCGACACGCTCGACGGCGTTCAAAAAGCGCGTCATCATGCCCAGTTTTTTGGTTTCGGCCTGATTGCTCAATTGATTTCCCTCCCAAAAGCGATTTTTTTACAGCGCAGAGGCGGCCCCGAGGAAGTCCACCGCCCTTTGGGCACCAGCCGCAGCCAGGCGCGGCGGAGCGGACCGGCGGTCCGGAAACAAAAGGGTGGACAGGGTGCAGGCCGCAGCAAAACAATGCCTTTCCGCGGCACTGGCGAAAGACATTGCGCTCTGCAAAAGTGATTTCTTTTCGGGTACCCTTGTGAGTATTATCTTACAGGAAAACACGAAAAAAATATGCAAATCGTTATACATTTTTTGCAGAACGGACAAAAAATATTGTGAAAGATGCGGTTGTGAAATCAAATGCACCAAAAGTGAAAAAACGCGGACCACCCCGAAAAGGGGCGGTCCGCGCCGCGTGCGCGCTGGCGCCGGTCAGCCGCGGAAAAGCATGTTCACATGGGGCACGCCGGCGATGGCATACTCTTCGGAAATGCGCTCAAAGCCCAGCCGGCGGTAAAAATCTTCCAGATAGGCCATGGCGGAGATCTCCACCACCGGGTCGCCGGAATCCTGCGCCAGTTTGCCGCAGGCCCGGCGCACCAGCTCGGCCCCGAGGCCTCTGCCCCGGGCGGCGTCCTTCACCGAGAGCCGCCCGAAGCTGTTGTGGTCGTGGCCGTCATAATGCAGCGCGGCGGGCAGCAGCCGCACATACCCCACCAGCGCCCCGGTCTCGTCCCGGGCCAGCAGGTGGGTGGCTTTCTGGTCAAAGCCGTCCAGGTCGCGGTAGATGTTGCCCTGGCCCAGCACGAACACCTCCATGCGGTGGGCAAGTATCTCGTACAGGGTCGCGGCGTCCAGCTGGTCAAAGGTGTAAAATGAAAAATCCATCATTGTCCCTCCTGTTTGTGCATTGGCGTGGGTGGCGCTTCACAGATACTGCGGCGGGCGCACGGCGTAGGCCAGCAGGTTTGCGGCGGAAAGGGTGTCGAACACCGGCACGCCCAGCGCCTCGGCCAGGTCCGCCGAGTAGGTGGCCAGATTGCTGCACTCAAAGATGACTGCCCGCAGGTCAGGGGTCTTCGCCCGCAGCTTTTCGCCTGCGGCCAGCACGTCGCCGCGCATGCGGTCCACGTCCAGCGCAAGGCCGCCCCGAATGACGATCTCATCAAAATGAGCTTCGTCCTGCATGCCCTGGATGGAAAGGCGGATGTCCTCTGTCCAGCCGGAGGCCCGCAGATGGGCCTCCTTCAGCAGGCCGGAGTGGCCGGTGATGACGCCGATGCTGCCGCTGCGGCCGATGAGCTGCCAGATCATGGGGATCTGGCACAGGGAGGACCCGGCGAAGGGAATGCCCAGCTCGGCGCCCAGGCAGTCCTGATAAAGGCTCATCATGCCGCAGTCGCCCACGATGGCCTTGATGCCTGCCTTCACCAGATTCTGCCCGGCGGCCAGCAGGTTCGCCTTGATGACGGGCCCGCCTTCCACCAGGTCGGCAAAGCCGCCCTGCACGACTTCATAGCGCACAGGGTAGGAAAAACTCGCGGCGTTGCCCGCATCGCCGGGGGCGCGGGGCGTCACCGTGGAGAAGACCAGAACGCCCACGTCCTGGCCATAGAAGGGATAGCCTGTGGCAAACATATTCAGTGCTCCTTTCGGGATGTGCCGGGCGCGCGGCCCCAGCCGGTGAGGATACTGAAAAGCATCACCAAGGCCAGCGCCCAGCCGTAATAATTGCAGAGGACCATCTGCCCGATGGAAAAATCCACCGGCGCACCGGACCTGCCGGCCAGCATGTAAGTGAGCAGCGGTGCGAAAGCGTAGGGGATGAGCCCCAGCGCAGCGCAGGAGATCCCGCTCATCAAAACGGCGCTGCGCGCGGGGCAGAGGCCGCGCTGTTCCACCAGCAGCTTTTTGGCGATGGGGCCTTCCAGCATGATGGTCACGCTGCTGGCCACGGTGAGCAGGCAAAGCGCAACGTTAAGCGCTGCTGCTGACAGCTCGCAGGTCCTGTCGCTTTGGATAAAGTGGGAGCAGGCGTTCACGAGCCGGCGGAAAAAGCCGCCCTTGTCCAGAAGATTCACCAGCCCCATCAGCAGCAGGGCAAAAACGGCAATGTCCAGGAGACTCTGCACGCCCTCCACCAGAACGCCGCCCACGGTGAACGAGGCGGCATCCACCACCAGCAGGCGCTCAAAGGGCAGCAGGCCGGAGGCCAGCCCCAGGGCGATGCCTGCGGCGGCAGCGCTCACCAGCGCCACGATCAGGTGCACGCCGCGGCACATCATCACCGCGAGCAGGGCCGGCACCGCCAGCATGACCAGCCCCCGGGGCGATGCGCTTCCCTCGTCGACGGGCGTTCCGCCGCTGTGGGCTGCACCGGCAAAGACGAAGAAGCACACGGCGGCGATGGCGGCTGCTGCAAGAACATAGCGAAGGCGGGCACGCACCACTGCGCCCACGTCCACGCCTTGGGTGTAGGCGGCGGCAATGGTGGTGTCCGACATTGGGGCAGCCGAGTCACCCAGGCATGCTGCGCTGATGATAGCCCCCGCCATCACCGGCCCGTCCGCGCCCAGGGCCACCCCCACCGGGTAGAGGATGGGGGCGAGGGCGATCACGGTGCCCAGCGCCATGCCGGTGGCAAGGGAGAGGAAACTTCCGCACAGAAATGCGACCAGCGGGAAGACCCGGCCGCCCAGGCCGGTGCTGATGCACAGCCAAGTGAGGCCCTCGACGAGGCCGGTCTCCTTCATCAGCTGGGCCACGATGCCCGCCAAAAACCAGGCCAACAGCATAGTGGCGACCATCTCAGAGGCCATGCCCTGGATCAGAAGATCGGCGCAGTGGGCCGGGTCTTTTGCCAGGGCCAGCGCTGTGGCCACCGCAGCCAGCGCAGGCACCCAGAAGGCCGCGGGCATGGCTTTGCCCGCCGCTGCCAGCAAAAGCATCCCCGACAGCAGAACAGTGAAGGGGAGCAGCAGGCCGAAGGTCCCGCCGCGGAATCGCAGCGGCGCTGCGGCGTTGGGCTCGGTGGACATAAAAACCTCCTTGAAAAAGCGCAGATGCTCCGGGGCAAAACGCCCCGAAGCATCTGCGGTTCGGCTATTCAGGGCCGGTTGGTGAAAGCAGGGGTTCAGCCCTTGTAATCAGGCTCGCGGCCGATCTCTTTGATGAGGTCCTTCATGCCCTCGATCATGGTGTCGATGTCTTTCTTGTTGTTGAAGTACTGGCAGGAGATGCGGAAGCCGCCCACATAGTCGGTGAAGCGCTGGGCGATGAAGATCTTGCGGGCATGCAGCTTCTTGAGGATCATGCGGTCGGTGTCCAGATCGTCATACAGGCGGGCGATGACGATGCCGCCGAAGTGGCCGGGGTCACGATGGGTGATCAGGGTGCCGCCGATCTCTTCGATGCGGTCCATGCAATAGGTGGCCAGCTCGCGCACATGGGCTTCGATGTTCTCGATGCCGATCTCGTTCACCAGGCCCAGGCTCTCGCCCAGGGCGATGGCGCCGGTGTAGTTGGAGGTGCCGCCAATCTCAAAGCGCCGGGCGGTCATGGGGAAGGTCCAGTCGTGCACGGAAGGCGCGGCGGGATTCTCCCAGTAGGCGCCCCAGCCGCCCTCGGGGACGGTGGTGTTCAGGTAGCCGGCGTAGCTCTGCTTGAGCTTGGGCAGGGTCTCCTTGTTCACATACAGCACGCCGGTGCCGTAGGGGGAGTTCAGCCACTTGTGGCCGCCGGCGGTGAGGATGTCGATGTGGCAGGCCTTGGTGTCGATCTTGGTCACGCCCAGCTGCTGCACGGCGTCCACCACCAGATAGATGCCGCGCTCCTTGCAGAAGTCGCCAATCTCCTTCATGTCGCTCTGCCAGCCGTTGCACCACTCCAGGGTGGACATCACCAGCACGCGGGTCTTTTCATCCACCAGAGGCTCGAAGGCGGCGGCGGTGAAGCGCTCGTCGGCGGGCTTGCAAACGCGGATGTCGATGTTCTTCTCCTTGCGGATGACGCACCAGGGCAGGGCCACCTGGATGAACTCCAGGTTGGTGGTCACGATGTTGTCGCCGTCGTTCAGCTCGATGCCCTGCGCGGCGATGTTCAGGCCGTGGGAGGTGCTCTCCACCAGGGCGATCTCCTCGGGGTCGGCGTTCAGGAGCTTTGCGGCCTCTTCATAAGCCTTGTGGCGCTTGTCGTCCAGCGCGATGTGATGGGCGCTGGAGTTGGCCTCGTCCTGGCGGGCGGTCATGTCGGCAAACTCCTTGACGGCGCGGACGGTGCGCTGGGGTGCGAAGCTGACGCAGGCGGCGTCCAAAAAGGTCATGGTCTCCAGAACGGGCCATTCTTCTTTTCTCAGTTTCTCCCAATCGTAACTCATTGCAGCTTACCTCCGATTTTTATTGTATGATGTATTGCAAGCCTTTTCCATCAAGGCTTAAGACGAACGATAAGTTCCACTTCGCAGCACGCGCCCAAAGGCAGGCTGCTCACGCCCACTGCGCTGCGGGCGTGCAGGCCGGCGTCGCCGAAGACTTGGCCCAGCAGTTCCGAAGCGCCGTTGATGACCTTGGGCTGCGCTTCAAAATCGGGGGTGCAGTTCACGAACCCCACCACCTTGACCACGCGCTCCACCCGGTCCAGGCTGCCCGCCAAACTCTTGACCACCGCCAGGCAGTTCAGCGCCGCGATGCGGGCGGCTTCATAGCCCTCTTCCACGGTCATGTCTTTGCCAAGTTTGCCCTTGCGCAGCACGTCGTTTTCCGTGGGCAGCTGGCCGCTGGTGAACACCAGCGTTCCGTCCGCCGCGCCCGGCACATAGGCGGCCACCGGCGCGGGCACCGCGGGCAGCGTCAGGCCAAGCTGTTCCAGCTTTGTTTCCACTGTCATTTTCTCCTGTCACCTCCTGTTTGACCTCTGGCTCCATGATACTCTCCGATGTGCGTCAAGTTCTATAAAGCATTTGACATTTTGACAAAAAGTTTCGTGCGCTGTGCATAAAACGCCCGGAAGATATGTAAAATACTTGTCTTGACATGAAAGAAGGGAAAAAGTATCATGAAGTGATATCAGGTTTTGTCTCAGTCGCTGTTGCGGAAAGGCAGGTCGAGAAATATGTACGAGAGCAGCGAATGGAAGGATTCTCCCTGGATCACTCTGGATCCGGAGGGCTGGGCGCCCCTGACCGAGGGCCGCACCCCGGCGCAATACCGGAAAAAGGCGATCCTTTTCCACCAGGAGGACGCGGCGGACGCGGTGTTTATCGTGAAGTCCGGCCGGCTTCGCATCACCTCCTACCAGGAGGACGGGGCGGAAAAGCAGCTTTACATCGCCGAAAAGGGAGCGATGGTGGGCGAGTCCTCCTGCCTGACCGGCGCGGCGCATCAATTCTCGGCGGTTGCCATCGTGGACAGCCTGGTCTGGAAGGTGCCGGCGGCGGAACTGCGGGAGGCGATGGAGCGCGACTGGCAGCTCACCCAGCGGGTCATCTCTCTTTTGTGCCGCAAAAACGACGTGTTCTACCGGCAGATCTTGGACCTGTCCTTCAAGCAGGCCACCCACCGCATCGCCAGCCAGCTACTGAACCTCTGCCGCCAGTACGGCAAGGAGCATGAAAAAGGCGTGCGCATCTCCATCCACTTCACCCAGCAGGACATCGCGGGCATCGTCAACGCCAGCCGGGTGACGGTGGGCAACGTGTTCAACATGTTCATCGACCAGGGCCTTCTCACCCGGGAGGGAAAGTACTTCATCGTTACCGACCTGGAGGCCATGCAGAAACTCTGCAGCGACTGAGCCCGCCGCGCCCGGGAATGTGAAAAAACAAAAAAGCGGTTGACATCCGCCGCGCGGGGTGGTATTCTAATCTGCGTGAAAAAGGGTATGCAGCGGCTGCCGGATCTCACGATCCGGCAGCCGCTGCATCTTTTTTTGGCCATACTACATTCAAAACGGGGAAAAGGGGAATAAGGCATGTTGACAGCGATCACTGGCGTAAACTGGGGCGACGAGGGCAAGGGCCGCATGGTGGACCTGCTCAGCCGCGACTATGACATCGTGGCCCGGTATCAGGGCGGCAACAACGCGGGGCACACCGTGAAGAACGAGCGGGGCAAGTTCATTTTGAACCTGCTGCCCTCGGGCATCCTGCGGCCCGGCGTGGTCTGCGTGATGGGCGGCGGCATGGTCATCGACCCGGCCCATCTGGAAAAGGAACTGGCCTCCCTGCGGGAGAAGGGTGTGGAGATCACCCCCGCGAATCTGAAGATCAGCGACCGGGCCACCGTCTGCATGCCCTGGCATGTGGCCGAGGACGGCCTGGAAGAGGACCGGCTCTCTGCCAGCGGCAGCCAGTTCGGCTCCACCCGGCGGGGCATCGCCTACGCCTACGGCGACAAGTACATGAAAAAGACCCTGCGCATGGGCGACCTGGTGCACCTGGACGAAGGCCGCAAGCGCCACCTGGCCACCATCGTGGAGTGGAAGAACCTGACGCTGGAGCGGGTCTACGGCGCAAAACCCATCGACCTGGAAGAGGCCTGGGCCTGGTGCCAGAAGTACGGCGAGATGTTCCGGGACTACGTCTGCGACACCGGCGCGTATCTGGCCGAGGCGGACGACGCGGGCAAGAAGATCATGTTCGAGGCCCAGCTGGGCGCGCTGCGGGACATCGACTTCGGCATCTACCCCTACACCAGCTCCTCCAACGTCATCGGCGCCTACGCCCCCATCGGCGCGGGCCTGCCCGGCCACAAGCTGGACAAGAGCATCGGCATCATGAAGGCCTATTCCTCCTGCGTGGGCGAGGGCCCCTTCACCGCCGAGCTGGCCATGACCGAGGAGGAAAAGCACCTGCTGCGTGAGGCGGGCCACGAGTACGGTGCGGCCACCGGCCGGCCCCGGCGGGTGGGCCCCTTCGACGTGGTGGCCAGCCGCTATGGCGCCGCCTGCCAGGGCGCGGACGAGCTGGCCCTGACCCTGCTGGACGTGCTGGACTATATGGACGAGGTGCCGGTGGTGGAGAAGTATCTGGTGGACGGCGTGGAGACCGACCGCTTCCCCATGGGCACCCAGTTGGACAACGCCCAGCCCGTGGTCAGGACCCTGCCCGGCTGGCACTGCGACATCAGCGGCTGCCGCCGCTGGGAGGAGCTGCCCGAGGCCGCGCAGAACTACGTGCGCTACATCGAAAAGGCGGTGGGCCGCCTCATCCGCTACATCTCGGTGGGCCCCGACCGGGACGCCTGCATCCTGAAAGACGGCGACTAAAAAGACGCAAAAAAGAACGCCCCCGCGGGGGCGTTCTTTTTTTGCGTTCAGTTCAGGGGCCCGTACTGGGGCGGCTGTTTGTCCCCCGCGGGAACATCAGAGGGGGCGGCGGGGGCCGCGGGCTCCGCGGGGGCGTCCAAAGGCAGGCAGGGCAGCGGCTCTTTCCAGAAGCGGCTGGCCAGGCTGGGCAGATAGAGGGCCGCCAGCAGCACGGCGCCCACCGCCACGTCGGCCCAGCCGATGACCTGGTTCTCGATGACGGAAGTGGTGCCGGCAAACACGGCGATGAGGTTGTTGTTCAGATAGTGCAGCACCACCGGCACCCACACGGTGCGGGTCTTGTGCTGGGCATAGCCGAAGAAGGCCGCCAGGCACACGCAGAGCACGATCTGATTGACAAGGCTCTGCAGCCAGGTGCTGGGGCTGTAGAAAAAGATGTTCAGCGGCAGGTGCCACACCCCCCACAAAACGCCCAGCGCCAGCACGCCCCGCCGGGGGCCGAACCGCTTTTGCAGCAGCGGTTGCAAAAAGGCGCGCCAGCCGTATTCCTCGCCCAAGAAGGGGGTGTAGACCAGAAAGAAATTCAGCGGCAGGACAGCCAGATTGATGCCCAGATAGAGCCAGTCGGTGGTAAAGCCCATGTCCGCCAGGGTGGCGGAGGGGTCGGCCAGCTTGGAGGCGGCGATGAGGATGGCATAGCGCCCCAGATACAAAGCCAGGAACAGCAGCACCGTGAGCACGATGGCCCTGCCGCGGCCGGCGCCGCCAAGGCGCAGGCCGCCGGCGGTGCGGCGGGCCTTGCCGTCCACAAAATAGAGCACAAGGCACACCACGCTGCCCAGAATGATGACAAGGTTGGCGAGCAGCAGCGCCGCCTCCGGCTGCATGAAGGTGGCCAGCGAGACGGCCACCATCACCGCCGTGAGGGCCAGAAAGCCGAAGTAGAACCGGCGGGGCAGAAGCTTATCTCCCCGGCGGGTGACGAGCAGCGCCAGCATCGCGCCGGCGGCGGGGTAGAACATCTGGGCGTTGGCAAACACCGCGGTGCTGCCTCCCATGCTGTGCACCAGGGCCATCGCCACGCCCATCAGAAAGGGCACGCCGAAGGCCACCGCAAAAAAGATGGCAAGCTGCCGTTTTTCCGTTTTGGTCCATTTCATCGTCTGGTTCCTCCTGTTTCATTCGGTTTTGGCCCGGCCGCTATCCAGCGCATGGGCCCGCAAAAGGTAGGTCAGGGTCTGGGTGAGCCACAGCCCGCCCAGCATCACTGCCCACAGCACGCTGGCGCCGCCGTACATCACCGCCAGCAGCGCCGCCAGCATGGCGAAGGGGTAGATTTTGTTCATGACGGTGTAGGTGTGGTAGCCGCACTCGCCGATGCGCTGGCGCTCGGCCTCGTCGCAGCTGTCGTACCAGTCTTTTTGAAAGCGGACGTCGAACACGTTGCCCCGCTTTTCCGGCGCAAGGCGCTGCTCGGCCCGCACCACCGCCGCCTGCAGCCCGTAGCTCCAGGCCAGTTCGGCGATCATAAGCGGCACCACCGCCAGGGCGGGAATGGCGCTTTCCCACAGGGTCACGGCGGGCACCGCAAGGCAGGAGGTGAGCATCACCCAGGGCATCGCCACCGCCGAAAAGACCATGGAAAGGCTCAGCCGCCGGTTCGCCGCCTCAAAGGCTTCGTCGTCCTCGTCGGCCCGGGCGGCGGCCTTTTGGCCGGCCAGGTACAGCCCATGGGCGGCGGCGCAGGGCGCAAGGCCTGCCGCCAGCAGCCAGGGCCCCGCCAGGATGAGCCCGTCGCTGACCCGCCGGGTCAGCTGCAGCAGCCCGTCCTCCCGGCCAAACAGGAAGATGCTGATGAACGCGCCCGTCAGGGCGCTGGCGATCATGATAAGGGTGAATTTGATGTAGACGCCCCTGCTCGTTTTGGGCGTTTTGGCCTGCTTGTTCATTCCGTTTCCTCCCCGGTCAATGTGAATACCTCTTCCACGGGCACCGAAAACACCCGGGCGATGCGCAGAGCCAGCGTCACGGAGGGGTTGTAGTCCCCCCGCTCGATCAGGCTCACCGTCTGGCGGGACGCCCCCACCAGCGCGCCCAGCTCCTGCTGGTTCAGCCCCTTCGCAGCCCGCAGCTCCTTCACGCGGTTTGCCAGCGGCATAGGCGGCCTCCTTTCATTGTTGCAAAAGATAATTGTCAAATTGACAAGTATCATTGTCAATACCAGTATAGCATGACAACTTTCTTTGTCAATAGGTTTTGACAACTTTTTTTGTCAAAATGTTCGGAAGCGCCGGGGAGAGGGGAAAGGCGGCGGAAGGGAACAAAGTCTGGCGGGGGCAAAAAAATCCCCCGCCCGAGAAAGGGCAGGGGAAGAATTCAGGTGATGTGCAAAGCACGCTGGGCGCGGTAGATGAAGTAGCGCACGGTGTCCACCGCCAGCCAAAGCTGGATGAGGGCGTAGTTGGGCAGGTTTTTCAGGCGGAATTTTGGCTTTTCCAGCCTGCCCATGACCTTCAGCGCCTCCTTGAAGCCCTGGAAGTAGGCCGGGCCGTAGCCCCGCAGGCGGAACATCACCGCCTTCATCAGATAGCCCAGGGCCAAAAAGGGCAGGTTGAGCAAAAACATCAGAATGGGCATGTTTTTATAAGGCAGCAGGATGCTGTTGCGCCCGCTCTGCACGCTCTTGAAGGGGTTGTAGCGCACCGCGCCGGTGGTGGCGCCGCAGATGTGGTAGCACCGGGCGGTGGGGCAGTAGACGTTTTTGTAGCCCAGACTGTTGGCCCGCCAGCTGATGTCCACGTCCTCGAAGTAGGCGAAGAAGTGCTCGTCAAAGAGGCCGATCTTGTCCAGGATGCTCTTGCGGTAAAGCGCCGCGCCGCCGCAGGCGGAAAACACCCGGCCCGGTTTTTGATAGCGGCTGACCTTCATGCCGTCGCCCCGCTTGCAGGCAAAGCCCAGGAGGGTGACATAGTCGCCCGCGTCGTCGGCAAGGTTGCGCTCAAAGTGGCGGATCATCAAACTGCTCACCGCGAAGATGCGCTCGTCCTGTTCGGCCGCCGCCAGCAGATTCGCCAGCCAGTCCGGCTCGGCGAAGGCGTCGTTGTTGAACAGCGCCACGAACTCGCCCTTCGCGGCCCGGATGCCCTGGTTCACCGCATGGGAAAAGCCGGTGTTTTCGGCGTTTTCGATGAGGGTGTAATTCGCCCGGCTCCGGTAGCTGCGGGCGATGGCAAGGCTCTCGTCGGTGGAGCCGTTGTCCACCACGATGAGTTCAAAATCCTGCTCGGTCTGGGCCCAGACGGACTCGATGGAGTCCCGCAGCCAGCCCGCGCCGTTCAGGTTGGGGATCACAACGGTGGCTTTCATGGCGCGCCGCCTTTCGTTGCAGAAGTTCGGCGGGGGAAAGGCCCCGCCCGCCCCATTATACCAAAAAACGCCGCCCGGGGCAACGCCCCGGGCGGCGGCAGGTTTGCGCGATCACGCCAGCGCGTCCTTGATGGAGGAGAACACGGTGTCCTGCTCCTCGCACATCACCAGCACCACCTCGCCGGACTTCACGGTGTCCAGCTTGGCGGCCTTGGCGATGGCGTACTGGTCGGCCAGATAGTTCTCCTGGGCGGCCTTCTGGCCGTCGATGAAGGTCTGCAGGCCCTCGGTCACGGCGGCCTCCTTGCCGTCGGCGGGCTTGACGATGGCAAGGCCGTAGGACTGCACGTTCATCATGCTCACGCTGAAGGCAGCCTCTTCCACGTCCTCTTCGGTGAGGCCCAGCACCTGCAGGCACATGGCGCCCTGGCTGGCAATGTCCTCCTCGGTCAGGTCGGCGGCGTAGCCGCCGGTGGCGGTGTAAACGCTGTCCTTCAGGTGGAAGATGACCAGGTCCTCGTTGTCTTTGGCGGGGCGGGCGCCGGTGAGGATGGTCACGTAGTCCTTCGGCTCGCCGGAGGAGGCGGGGGAGGAGCCGCAGGCGGCAAGGCCCAGGGCAAGCAGGCAGACAGCCATCAGGCTGAAAATACGTTTCATGATAAAAATCTCCTTTTTGGATACTGTGCCCCCCGAAAGGGGCTTTGATACATAAACGCGGCTGCGGGGCCGATTATTGCACCGGGCTGCCCATGGGGTCGGGCTGGCGGTCCACCGGGGTGGACAGGATGATCTGGGTGCTGGTGGGGCCGGAGCGCTGGCACCGGGTGATGAGGTGCTCCAGCGACTGCATGGTGTCGCAGGCCACCTTGACGATGTAGCTGTGGCTGCCGGTGACGTGGAAGCACTGGGTCACCTGCCGCTCGGCGTGCACCGCCGCCAGAAACTCCTCCCGGTCGGCGGGGGCCACCGACACGCTGATGAGGGCGTTCACCGTCTGCTGGCTCTCGGGGCTTTTCAGCAGCACCGTGTAGCCGCCGATGATGCCCTCTTTTTCCATCCGGTGGATGCGGCTGGACACCGCCGGGCTGGTGAGCGAGACGTGCTCGGCGATCTCTTTCACCGACATTCTTGCATTTTGTGCCAAAAGGCCGAGTATCTTTTTGTCCAGTTTGTCCATAGTGTCTCCCTCCCGACGACATAGTGGCAATAGTGATAAAAAACTGATAAATTAAAGGGTTTTGCCTGTAAAAATTAACAAAATAAAAAACCGGGCAGAGATTTTGGGGTTGGCTTAATTATATAAACAAAAAATGGAATTGTAAAGAAGGATGAAAAAGAAAATCCCCGGTTTTCGATTTGACATATAAAGCAAAACCCGTATAATAATAAACACAGCACCCGATGGGTGTTCATTAAAATGCTTTCTCACCTTATTTATACTTTCCCACCCCTCTATGCAACAGGACCCGCCGCAAGGCGGGTCCTGTTGCATTATAAAAGAAAAGCGGGATCGCGGCCATGCCGCGGTCCCTTTCGTTTATTTTTCCAGATAGGGCAGATAGAGGTGCAGGTCGGTGCTTTTGACAAAGCCCTCAAACCACACGCCGTTCTCCCGGTAGTCCTCCACCGTGACGCTGCCCCGGCTGCGCATGGCCTCGGCCAGGGAGAGCTTGTCGTAGGGCAGCAGCATCTTCACCGCCCGCACCCGGTCGGCCAGGGCCTCGTCCAGCTTTTGCAGCAGCGCGTCCAGCCCGCGGCCGGTGCGGGCGCTGGTGAGCAGCACCCCCGGCTGGAAGGGCACCGCCCCCGCCTTGTCGCACTTGTTGTAGACGGTGATTTGGGGGATGTCGCCGCAGCCCAGCTCCGCCAGCACCTGGTCGGTCACTTCCAGCTGGGCCTCCCGCTCGTCGTCGGCGGCGTCCGCCACCTTCACGATCACGTCGGAATAGGCGGCCTCCTCCAGGGTGCTCTTGAAGGCCTCCACCAGCTTGTGGGGCAGGCGGCTCACAAAGCCTACCGTGTCCACCGCGATGACGTTCAGGCCGCTGGGCAGGGTCAGCTTGCGGGCGGTGGGGTCCAGGGTGGCGAAGAGCATGTCCGCCTCCAGCGCGTCGGAGCCGCACAGAGCGTTCAAAAGGCTGGATTTGCCCACGTTGGTGTAGCCCACCAGACTCACCACCGGGGTGCCCGCCCGCTGGCGGGCGCGGCGGTTCTCGCCCCGGCGCTTTTCCAGTTCCGCCAGCTTTTGCTCCAGCGCCTCGATGCGCCGGCGCACATGACGGCGGTCGTATTCCAGCTTGCTCTCGCCGGCGCCGCGCCGCGCGCCCCCGCCGCC
>NZ_DBGFPE010000047.1:0-129431 GCF_048526665.1 Candidatus Allofournierella excrementavium | reverse complement strand
TATTTAATATTTTTCTGTAAGCCACTTGACTTTAACCGTTATGCTTAGTATAATGAAGATGATATAAGCAAATAAGTTTAAGTCATAAAAATTTTACAAATTAAATACCCGCCAAACGGCAAAAAAATGTCCGTTGTAAGGCGAGAGGGGGAATTTCAGACGAAGCAAAACTGAATGACCGTCCGACAGATACTTTCTCCAGGGAAGCAGGCGACGATATGAGCGTGCCAAGGAGAAAAACAAACGACACAGCGCCGGGAAGGGTTGCCTGTCAGAGTCTGAAGGGTGAAACGGCAAACGAGAAACAATTACGACAAGGAAAGGAAGGTATTTTTGCGTATGGCAGGACAGATTTTTATGCGTGTGGATGAAGTGGCTGAGGAGTTGGGAGTATCTAAACCCTACGCTTATAAACTCATTAAGCGAATGAATGGGGAACTGGCACAGACTGGCTGTATCACGATTGCTGGCCGGATTGACCGGAAATTCTTTCATGAAAAATTCTACGGTACGAGGACTGAGACGAAAAGGAAGGAGGGCTGAATATGGCCGCATTCAAAAATAAAGACAACGGAACATGGTATGTTCAGTTCCGTTACACGGACTGGAGGGGTGAGCGCCAGCAGAAGCTTAAACGCGGTTTTGCAACCAAAAAAGAGGCGTTGGCCTGGGAACGGGAATTCCTGATGGAGAAACAGGCCGATGTAAATATGACCTTTGAGAGCTTTGTTTCTCTATATGAGAAGGACATCAAACCCAAACTGAAGCTCAATACCTGGCTCACCAAAGAAAGCATCATCAAGAAGAAGATTCTGCCCTACTTTGCCAAGCGGAAGCTGTCGGAGATTACGGCCAAGGACATCATTGACTGGCAGAATGAAATTCGCAATCTTACAGATTGTCACGGAAAGCCCCTGTCCAAGACCTATCTGAAAACGGTTCACAACCAGTTAAGTGCAGTTTTCAATCATGCAATCCGATATTACGGCCTGCAAGTCAATCCGGCACAGAGGGCGGGAAATATGGGAACAGAAGAACGGCGGGAAATGCTGTTCTGGACGCGGGAAGAGTACACCAAATTTTCTGAGGCGATGATGGACAAACCCCTCTCGTTCTATGCATTTGAGATGCTTTACTGGTGCGGAATCCGGGAAGGCGAGCTGTTGGCACTGACGCCCGCGGACTTTGACTTTGAGAAGCATACCGTTACCATCAACAAATCTTATCAGCGACTTAACAAACAGGATGTCATCACGACACCTAAGACGCCCAAGAGTAACCGTGTTATCCAGATGCCACAATTTCTGTGCGATGAGATACAGGACTATCTCAAGCAGCTCTATGGTGTGGAACCGGACAGCCGTATTTTCCCTGTCAGTAAAAACTATCTCCACCGTGAGATGGATCGGGGCTGTAAAGAAACTGGGGTAAAACGCATTCGCATACATGATTTGAGACACAGCCATATTAGCCTGCTGATTGACATGGGATTTACCGCTTTGGCAATCGCAGAACGGGTAGGGCATGAGAGTATCGACATCACCTACCGCTATGCTCATCTATTCCCCACCCGTCAGGTGGAAATGGCTGACAAGTTGGACTCACTGAAAACTGAGAAAGGAGCTTGAAACAATGTCTATGAAAAATCTTGACCGCCACAACCGCTGGCGGAACAAAACGGTGGCTTTCCGAGTGTCTCCGCAGGAGGACGAGCAGCTTGAAATCTTCGTCAAGCTGTCCGGCCTGACGAAACAGGATTACATCACCCGGCGGCTGCTGGAAAAGGAGGTCGTGGTGCAGGGCAATCCCAGAGTCTATAAGGCCCTCCGGGACGAACTGGCCGCTGTGCTGGACGAGTTGCGGCGCATTGAGGCCGGACAGGGCGTGAACGATGAGCTGCTGGACACCATCCAAATGATCGCAACCATTATGAACGGGATGCAGGAGGACACTGTCTATGGGAATTGACGCAAAAGAAAAGACTGCCCGAAGCACATCTGTTGGCGCAGATGAGAGGCAGTCCATTCAAAAAGATTCTGACAACAGTATACCCGTTTCAGAGGCAAAACGCAACGGGGAAACGGAAAATTCTACGGAAAGTCTGGAGGAAATGTACCGCAAGATGCAGCGTATGGCCGACCCGCGATACCTGCACACGCTCACCATGACCGAGCTGTTTCAGACCTCCTACAAAAGCCGCCCGCCCATCATTGAAAATTTGCTCCATTCGGGGGCGTATCTCCTCGCGGGTGCGCCCAAGATTGGAAAGTCGTTCCTGGTGGCGCAGATCGCCTACCATGTCAGCACCGGGCAGGCGCTGTGGGGCTGCAAGGTCCACCAGGGAACAGTTCTCTACCTTGCGTTGGAGGATGACTTCCAGCGCATTCAGAACCGGATGTTTATGATGTATGGCGTGAACGATACCCCGAATCTTCACTTCGCCACCGCTGCCGGAAAAATCGGGAACGGTCTGGACGAGCAGTTGGAAAACTTCATGCGGGAACATTCAGATACCAAGCTCATCATCATTGACACCATGCAGAAAATCCGGGAGGTGGGAGGCGAGGCATACAGCTATGCCAGCGACTATGAAATCATCGGCAAGCTCAAGCAGTTTGCGGACAAACATTGTATCTGCGTATTGACCGTTCATCATACCCGGAAGCAACCCGCCGGGGACGCTTTCGAGATGATCTCCGGCACCACGGGCCTGCTGGGCTGCGCCGATGGCTCGTTGCTGATGCAGAAGAAAAAGCGGACCGCGTTGGAAGCCACCATTGATGTGGTGGGCCGCGACCAGCAGGACCAGATTCTCTACTTGAAAAAGGACCCGGAAACCCAGATTTGGAATTTGGAGCGCATGGAAACGGAGCCGCACAAGGAACCGCCGGACCCTGTGTTGGAAGCGGTGGCCCGGATGGTCAATGCCGGTCAACCGGAGTGGACGGGCTCTCCCTCGGAGCTGGCCGCAGCAGCGCAGGTTAATATGGCTGCAAACGCGCTGACCAAGTATCTGAATGTCAAATCCGGCAGGCTGCTGGAGGAATATCATGTGGGCTACGAAAACAGGGCGCGCCACGCCGGGCGGCAGGTGAAACTCATCTATATGCTGGTGGAGGCTCCGGCTTTTGAAGTGGTTGAGGATGGGCGCGACGGTAGCGACGGTTGCAACGGTGAAAATGCTACCACCCAAACAACCGTCGCTATCGTCGCAGCCGTCGCGGAGAGGAACGGAAGCGAATGAAGAATGTGCAGATTCCCTATGACCTGTTCGTGGCGCTGGTGGAGTATCACCTCGGCTATGATGACGAATACGAGGATGAAATCCGGCAGGGATTGGAGCAGAAACTGGACGCCTTGGTGCGGCACGAGCTGTACGCCAAATATAAAACTGATTCCAGCGCGGAAGAACGGGAACAGGCCCGGCAAGCGTACCTGGACCGGCGCGGCGTATTCCCGGATTTTCGCTGGTAACAGGAATTTACTTTCGTACTAATCTCGCAAATGAAATTAGCACCAAAGTAAATTTTCCCTCTGTTGGCATGGACAGGAGCGTGACACGCTCCTGTGGCTGGCGGACAAGGCAAATTGACTGGCAGCACACGCTTCCCGCATCCCCCGTCCCCATCGAAAAATCCGCAGATTTGGAGATGGCTAAGGCCGGGAGAATCCGGTGGATTTTCCCGGCCTGTGGACGGTGGAATTGGAGCAAACACGGTAGCGAAAAGTCCGCCGGTCACACCGCATTTTGAGGCTGTGGGTATCACCTGCAAGCCGAAAAAGGCGGCGAGGCTCCCGCAGGAGCCGCACTCCCCCTCGGAGAGCCCACGATACTTTGCAGCCGCAGGATGAAAGTATCATAGTGGGTTATTACACTTCCGCAGAAGTGCATCCCCAAAAGCTACCCGCATCTCAACCGCCCTTGTGGGGCGAGAAAGGAGTTCTATGGCAAGAGGCGACGGTATCCATCGTACCAGCGCAAGAAACATGAGACTGACTACACCCAAACTGAAAAACGCGCAGCAACACAACGAGCGTGAAAAAGAATCGTATGTCAACCAGGATATAGTCCCGGAACGCTCCCATCTGAATGTTCACTTCAAGCAACCGGACAGCGGCTATCTGGAACAGTTTGAACAGATGGAGGCAGACGGAATTATCTCCACACGGGGCATCAAAGAGGACGCTTTCCGCTATGGGGAGCTGATCTTCGATGTGAACTCCGCCTACTTTTTCAACCATGGCGGATATGACTTCGCAAAACAATTTTACCACGACGCCTACCAAGCTGCAATCAAAATCGTGGGCGGCGAACAGTACATTCTGTCGGCGGTCATGCACGCCGACGAGCGCAACCGGGCTATGTCCGAGGCGTTGGGGCAGGATGTGTACCACTACCACCTCCATGTAGCCTATGTACCGGTGGTGGAGAAGCAGATCCGCTGGTCCAAACGGTGCAAGGACAAGTCGTTGATTGGCAAGGTAAAAGAAACGGTCATGCAGGTCAGCATGAGCAAGAAGTGGGCCTCCAAGCCGGTGCTGGATGAGGCCACTGGCGAACCATTGAAAACGGCAAAGGGCAAGCCTGTCCTCAAAAAATCGTATAGTGTGTTGCAGGACGATTTCTTCCAGCATATGCGTGAGGCCGGGTACACCGATGTGGAACGCGGTGAACGCAGCAGCTCTGAGGAGCATCTGACGGTGACGCAGTTTAAGGTGGAAAGAGAACAGGCACGGCTGGCGGATTTGCAAACAGAAAAATCGGAGGTTCAGGCGGAGATCGGCAAGCTTCGGACAGATAAGGCCGAAGCCGAGAAGGCGGCCAAAGAAGCGCAGACGGAACTCCGCCTATTAGCGCCTAAACTAAAACACATGGAGAAATTGGCGGCCGAGTATTCTTCCAATCCAGAGGACCTTCTGCCACTCCCTGATAGAATGGAGTCCGCCAAATCCTACCGGGAGAAAAAGTCCAAACCGCTGCTGGAGAAGATCGTCAAGGTGGTGCGTTCCGTTTATCGAGCTTATCTGGATGTCTGCCAGAAATTCGAGCTGTTGCAGCGCAAATATGATACGGAGGTTCCGTATTTGAAGGCGCAGTTGGCCGAGGTCAAGGGTGAAAATGCAGAATTGCAGGAGACCGCCAGAGACTATGACCGGCTGTGCCGGGCCTATGGGCCGGAGAGTGTAGCCGAAACAGTGGCCGCTGTCAGGCAACAGGAACAGGCGGAAAAGAGCAGAAACGCAGTCAAAAGCGGCGGCATGACCGGGATGCGCGGTAATCCCGTTTAGACCTGAGAAAAAAGGATTTTTACGGATAGAGGCATCCGAACTGAATCATGTATCGTTTGGGTGCTTTCTATCTGAAAATCCGCTTACTTTTGCCGGTGTAGAGCCGGAGAAAATTTATGAAAATGCGGAGGTTTTATGAGAACAGGTCTTTCCAAGAAGCAAAAGACAACCAGCGTCTTTTTTGACGAGGCAAGCCCTATCATTGAGGTGTGTACCTACAACACGTCCCTTAAAAACCGTTTGAACGAGTATTCGGCAAAGTACCCAGCCGAGTGCCGGTTGGTGGACGATGACGAGAATGGTTGTCTCACATTTGAGATCAGGAAAGGGCGGTTCAGTTTCAAGCTGAACGCCCCATACAGCGCAGAGCGCCGGAAGGCGGCCAGCGAGCTGGCAAAGAAGAATATCCAGAACTTGCAGCAAGGCAAGAAGTGATTATACGACGCCCGTGGGGAGGATACCTCACGGGCGTTTTGTGATCTTTCTTCTGCAAATTGCAGGTCAAAGCTTGCTTTATTTCGCTTAAACGAATATAATATATTTGGTGTAGTGTTCGCATCCATAGTGATTATGAGGTGTCGCAAGTGAATGGATATATAACGGTTCAAGAAGCCGCCGAAAAATGGGGTGTGACCCCGCGGCAAGTTCAGATATTATGCAAAGAAAACCGCATAGCAGGCGCATCGCGCATGAGTCGTATCTGGATTATCCCGGAAAACGCCGAGAAACCGACAAGCGATAAACGAGGACAAGGTAGGGAAAGAAATGATTCTTCAAAGCACCGTGTATCAAAAACAGAATATTGACCTATCTTCTGCTCCTTGGACGATGCATGAGTTTTTTGCTGGTAGCGGCCTTGTGGCGTATGGACTAAGGGGGATGTTCACGCCTGTTTGGGCAAACGACATCAGCGAACAAAAGGCCGCCGTCTATGAAGCCAATTTCGGGTGCGAACGGTTTGTTCTGGATGACATCAAGAACATCAAGGGGGCCGATCTACCGTTCGCTCATCTTTCGTGGGCCAGCTTTCCCTGTCAAGACTTATCTCTGGCGGGTTCTATCGGCGGAATCCATGCGTCCCGCAGCGGTTTGGTGTGGGAATGGTTGCGAGTGTTGGATGAGATGGACGATAAACCGAAGATTCTCTTGCTGGAGAACGTGGCGGGTCTGCTTTCGACAAACGGCGGCGATAATTACCGGGTTCTTCATTTGGCGCTTGTGGAAAGAGGGTATCGCTGCGGAGCTGTTTTGCTGAATGCGTCCCACTTCGTTCCACAGTCCAGACCGAGAGTATTCATTATCGCCGTGCAGGAGGATTGTCCCATTCCAGAGGAATTGGTGGGTGACGGGCCATGCTGGCTCCATAACAGCGCCGCAACGCAATTGGGCCGTGAACTGCCGGGATGGGTCTGGTGGCATACGGAAAAGCCCTCGCGCCGTGCCGTATTCCTCAAAGATATTGTCGAGGATAACGCAACCTTTGATAAAGACGATGTTTTACGTCTGGTTCCCGAACGGCATTGGAGCAAATTGCGGGCGCACGACACTGTGTACGCCACAGGCTATCGCAGGACGAGGAACGGAACGCAGCAGTTGGAGCTGCGCTTTGATGGAATTGCCGGTTGCTTGCGGACGCCGGAAGGCGGGAGCAGTAAGCAGTATCTTGTAGTTAAAAAAAATGGTCAGATACACGCGCGGCTTTTGACTGTGCGCGAAGCGGCCAGACTGATGGGAGCGCCAGACAGCTTTGAACTTCCCGGGAGTTATAACGACGGATATAAAGCGATGGGCGACGCAGTGGCCGCGCCGGTCGCGCAGTTTATAGGGGAGCGATTCCTAACCAAAATTGCGGAGGCGGTATATAATGATTAGTCCCGAAGAACGCTTGAGAGTCTTTCAAGCTGAAAACCATATTACTACGAAAGGGCCTCTCTCTTTGGTTGTGCAGTTTACCCGCATGGTGAGAGATAAGGCATTCCCGTTGAACCCCGACGACTTCCAGACAAGCAGTAAAGGACAGGTAGCGGGGCTTGGCGGGGCCAACTTGAAGAAAATTTTGAGAGAACACGGCATCACCCAGCAATTATCCTCTGAAGGTGGTAGAACCAGCCGGGGTAGCATGGGCCTGATGATTAAATATGTGGACTTTCTGAACGCATGGAACGCAGAGGAAGCGGTAGACTTCTCCATAGTTGAGGACTTTTGGGCCGAACAGGTACGAGAGTATTTTAGAAATCAACCGTTTGTTCTGACCGCCGACACCTCCAAAACAATCGGTGCGAACCTGGACGATCTGTTTGAGCAGGCAAAAAAGCGTCAAAAGCAGAACGCCGGAACGCAGTACCTCGGCACGGTATTACAGCATCTTGTGGCGGCGAAACTTTGCTTGATCCTGCCGGAGGGGTCTTTTGAAATTCATGGAGCCTCTGTGGCGGACGGCCCCACAGACCGCAACGGCGATTTTGTCATCGGAAATACAGTCATTCACTGCACGACCATGCCCGGCGCGTTGCTGATTGAAAAATGCAAGGCAAATCTCCGCGCTGGTTGCCATCCCGTCATCATCACGATTTTCGAGCGCGTGCATACCGCACTCAATCTTGCCGAGGATGCTGGTCTGGCCGGGCGAGTTGAAGTGTGGGACATTCAGCAGTTCTTGTCCGCTAACGTCTACGAGCATAGTCTCTTTGACGAGTCCAAGAGAAACTCCACGCTCTCTGGCATCATTGACCGATACAACAAGATCGTGCTGGAGGCGGAAACCGATCCCAGCCTTCGCATAGAGTTTGAAGCCAGGTGAATTGCCGTGGCTGATGTTTTCGATGCGGAAAAGCGATCTGATATTATGCGTCAGGTCAAATCTAAAAAGAACAAGTCCACAGAACTGCGGTTGATTGAAATATTCAAGGAGAACGGGATTACAGGCTGGCGGAGAAACTACCCGGTAAAAGGGCATCCAGATTTCGTGTTCCCAAAGAAGAAAATCGCTGTGTTTGTGGACGGTTGTTTCTGGCATGGGCATGACTGCCGAAACACTCGCCCTGCCGATCATCAGGAATATTGGCAAAAAAAGCGCGAGCGGAACATGAAGCATGATAAAGAAGTAACGGCCATGTTCGAGGCGCGCGGCTGGATGGTGTTGCGGATTTGGGAGTGCGAACTAAAAAAGAAGAATGAACAACAATTAATTAGCAAAATACGGACTGTTCTGGGTGGAGAATAACACAGCTCTGATGGATGCTAAGCACATTAGGAGAGAAGAAAAATGCCAATACAGGTATATTCTTTTTTCTCTGGGGTGGGATTCTTAGACTTAGGTTTTGAGAATGCAGGCTTTGATATTGTTTTCGTCAACGAACATAATGAACGCTTTTTGCAGGCATATCAGTACGCAAGAAGAAACAACAACCATGTTCCACTTTATGGTTATAGTAATGAAGATGTACGCGTTTATTTGTCGGATGAAAAATGGCAAGAAGCTTTTCCAGAGTATAACAATGACAGAAATAACTTGATAGGGTTTATAGGTGGTCCTCCTTGTCCAGATTTTTCTATTGCAGGGAAAAATGAAGGAGAAACCGGAAAAAATGGACAACTGACATCTGTGTATGTGGAGTTGATAATTAAGCGTCAGCCAGATTTCTTTGTTTTAGAAAATGTGAGAGGATTGTGGGGCACAAAGAAACACAAAGAGTTTTATGACCGTATAAAGCGTAGATTATATCGAGCTGGATATTCTCTCTTTGATTCCGTCGAAAACGCACTGTGTTATGGCGTTCCCCAGTACAGGGATCGACTCATTCTAATTGGCTTTAAAAGAACAAGATTTGGCAGAAACATTATATATCAAATTGGGAATAATCGCACATATGCTCTTGATGATATTCAAAAAATTCCTTGGCCGGAGGTTTCTCCATATGTAGAGAACGGTGATATGGCTATGCCTGAAAATATAGTTCCGGAATTGACTGTACAACACTGGTTTGAGCAAAATCATGTTCTTAATCATCCTAATGGACACGATGTATTTGCAATAAAAAACATGGAAAAATATATTACTATCCCAGAAGGAGAATCGAGAGGAAAGTCTTTTAAAAGGCTTCATAGATGGAGGTATTCACCCACGGCTGCATATGGAAACAACGAAGTTCATTTGCATCCATATTTACCACGAAGAATCAGCGTTGCCGAGGCGCTGGCAATACAATCTTTACCAGAATGGTTTGAGCTTCCACAAAATATTTCCTTATCTTCTAAATTTAAAATGGTAGGAAATGGGGTACCATATCTACTTTCATATGGTATCGCAAGTGAATTGTATGAATGGATTTATGCTTTTCGGCATAGAATAGGAGAATAAAATGCCTGGTCAAGAAGATTTAAAAGCGGATTTACTATCCCTTGAACCCAAAGGTTTTTATTTCAAGCATATTGTAAAATCTCATAACTGGTATTTTTCAGATTATTTGCATATCCCGCAAGATGAGTTTGTGGATAAAATGGACTTCTTTAAAGAAATTGTGTCAACTGAACTTGGCATAAGCTTCCATAGTCTACAAATTGTAGGGAGTGCAAAGACTGGATATAGCTTATCGCCGCATAAGTTGTTCCGGCCTTTTCACGACGAAATTCCGGGGCAACCTTCCTCGGATATTGATATTGCGATAGTATCGGATAAGCTTTTTCAACAATTTTGGGATGAACTTAGGACTATCAAAGGAATATGGTATAATCAAAGATACTATAATCGATTAACAGAGTCCATTTTTCGCGGATATATTAACGAAAAAGACTTACTGGAAATTAAAGGGCCTTGTGAACGGTGGGAAAATTTAACTCGCCCTATAAATGTTTCTTTACAGGATAAGTTGGGGTTTATTCATCCAATTACATATAGACTGTATCGCAGCTGGGATGATTTGGAAGAATATCAAATCATCGGAATATCTAAGGCTCGTCGCTATTTGGAGGAACAAGGAAATGTTTAACTACACAGATAATAGAAAAAGCATCAAAGATATAACTTCTATGTTTAGCGAAGGAAGTTTAGTTGTTGATGAAACATATCAGCGTAGATCAGTTTGGAGTGAAAAAGACAAAATTCGTTTAATTGAAACGGTTCTGTTGAATCTGATTATCCCAGTACTATTTTTTTGGAAAGCAGAGACTGACCCTGAAACAGGTGCGTCTATTACGCATATTGTCGATGGACAACAGCGTATTAAAGCAATCTGCTCTTATGTGAATAATGAGTTTAAGTTGAAGCCACAGCATTTATTGGATGCGTCTGCAAAGGGAAAGTACTCGAATAAATTTTTTAAAGACCTTGACCCTGACGATAAGAAATCTTTTTGGAATTATCAGCTTATGGTCATTGATATTGATCCAATGGCAACGCGTTCTGATATTATTACGATGTTCAATAGACTAAATTTAACGGACTATAACCTCAACGACCAGGAAAAACGTAATAGCATGTCTGGTGAGTTTGCTTCACTGGCTCGAGAGTTGTCTGAAATAGCAATTTGGGACGAGCGACATCTGTTTACCACAAAAGATGTCAAGCGTATGAAAGATGTGGAATTTTGCGCATCATTGATTTTGTTGTACAGAAAAGGGATTATAGACCAAACAGATCAGTCGGCATTGAATCAAGCCTATGAGGAACTGCAATCCGGGTATAGTGATGCTGAGAAGGATAAAGAGGCAATTCTTGAAGCAATCGACATTATCCCCAAGTTTTTTGTTTCAGATGATGTAACAAAATTTCTTAAGAAGAAAACACAACTTTACACATTGTTCTCAGTTATCTTTTATATGCAACGGTCAAGCATCAGTCTTAAAGAGGAATATTTATCTAATCTCCAACAGTTTGTTAAGCTATACTCTGCATTCAATAATGACATGGACTTGACAAAACAAGTTACTGAGGATGAGAAAGTCTTATTTGATTGGTTGAAAAAGTATAAATTAGCATCTTCAGAAGGATTGAATAAACACACGAATAGAATGATACGCTACAATGTCATGAAAGATTTTCTGTTTGGCATGACAGATAATCTGGTTGCAGCTGCGGACACCCTCTATAATAAAATGCTTGAGACTTCCATAGCGCCATCAGAAGATCCCGAGGAATAAAGCGTAAATATTACCCACTGATAGCACAAGGCTGATAGATTTTTGATAGCAGAATGTCGGATAGACCATAGGATAAGGATAATCTGTATCAAAACAAATAACACCGAATCAAATCCTCTATACAAAAAAGTTTAGAAATGGATTTAACTCGGCGAGTGGGAATGAGTTTTTGAAACTCTGAACCCGTTGCGGCACAATGGATAGGCGGTTTTGCGCCTCTCTTTTGATAACAATTTGATAACGCTCCCCATAGGCCGTATCATTCTGTATTCCCGGTGGATTGCAGGTGAAAAGTGTTCCTTTGCGGCTTGTGGGTGACAAAAACCATATTACAAAGCCCTTACCGATGGCAACATCGGTAAGGGCTTTTTGCCGTCTGTCAATCCTTTCCCAGCCTGTCCTTGAACGCTTCTACAAGGAAGTCGCTCAATTCCTTGGAGGGGACTTTGACCCATTTCCGGGTGGTGTCGTACTTGGGGTAGTTGTAGCGCCAACGGTCGTAGTCCTCCCTGGTGATCTCCCCGGACTCCAGCTTCTTGGCTTGCTCCGCCCAGGCGGACAGCATTTCAAGCATATCAACATAGGTCTTGCCTTTGGACTTGTCCAGCTTCAGACAGATTTCGCCGTCAATCTCTCCGATGGTAAGGCCCCGTATGTCCTCCAGTGCAAAGAGGGTGTGCATGAGGCCAATGTCGCTGTCTATGTCAGGAACGGTCAAGGCGTCGGTGGAGACTTCAAAGAAGCCCGCCAGCGTCCTGGTCAGGTCGGCCTTGGGGGTGCGGCTCCCGGTTTCATACTGCGCCATACGCACATCGGCGGAGCGTTCCGGGAACCCCACCACCTGACCAAGATACTTCTGCGTGACACCTTTCTTATTGCGGAAGAAGCGAATACGTTCACCAATCGCCATAACTGCCAACTCCAATCTATGTAATGGGGACACTTGGAGTATAACAGATATGTTTAGAACTGTCAAGCGAAATATAAATAAATTTGTTTATATTTTCTTCTTGGAAAGCCTTGACATAACGGAATAGAGTTAGTATAATGAAGTCAACGTTAAACAAATAGCGTTATTATTCGAGAAAGGAGGAACCAGCATGGAGAACAAGTTTATCCGGGTGGACGAGGTAGCGGACGAGCTGGGCGTGTCGAGGCCCTACGCCTACAAGCTCATTCGGCAGCTCAACGAGGAATTGAAAGGAAAAGGCTTCATCACCATTGCGGGGCGGGTCAACCGCCAGTATTTCAACGAACGGCTCTACGGGGCCAGAAAGGAAGTGAACGAAAATGCCGGTATTTAAGGATGAAAAGCGAGGCACATGGTACGTCATGGCGTGGTATCGGGACTGGATGGGGGAGCGCAAGCAGAAGTGCAAGCGGGGCTTTCCCACCAAGCGGGAGGCCCAGGATTGGGAGCGCAGCTTTCAAATGCAAACCGCCGCTGACATGGATATGACCTTTGAAGCCTTTGTGGAGCTTTACACCAAGGATGTGCGGCCCCGGCTGAAAGAGAACACCTGGCTGACAAAGGAGAACATCATCCAGAAGAAGATTCTGCCCTACTTCGGTAAGCGGAAAATCAGCGAAATCACCACCAAGGACGTGATCGCATGGCAGAATGAACTGCTGGCCTATCGGGACGAACAGCGCAAGCCCTACTCCCAGACCTATCTTAAAACCCTGCACAACCAGCTCAGTGCCATTTTCAACCACGCTGTCCGCTTCTATGATCTGCGCTCCAACCCCGCCGCCAAAGCCGGGAACATGGGGACGGAGGAACGAAAGGAAATGCTGTTCTGGACAAAGGCGGAGTATCAGCGGTTTGCGGAGGCTATGATGGACAAGCCCCTCTCCTACTACGCCTTTGAAATGCTCTACTGGTGCGGTATCCGGGAGGGGGAGCTGCTGGCCCTCACCCCGGCGGACTTCGACTTTGAGGCCGGGACGGTGAAAATCAGCAAGTCCTACCAGCGGCTCCACGGCGAGGATGTGATTACCACCCCAAAAACCAAGAAAAGCAATCGTACCATCAAAATGCCCAATTTCCTCTGTGACGAAATGCGGGACTACCTGGGAATGCTCTACGGGGTCAAGAAGAAAGACCGCATTTTCACCGTTACAAAAAGCTATCTCCACCATGAGATGGACAGAGGGGCGAAAGAGGCGGGGGTAAAGCGTATCAGAATCCATGACCTCAGACATTCGCACATTTCACTTCTGATTGATATGGGCTTTTCCGCTGTGGCGATTGCCGACCGGGTAGGCCATGAGAGTATCGAGATCACTTACCGCTACGCCCACCTGTTTCCGTCCAAGCAGACGGAGATGGCGGACAGGCTGGACTTTGAAAGGACGGGAGCATAATGTCAGCTAAGAATTTGGACAATCACAACCGCTGGCGGAACAAGACCGTGGCGTTCCGGGTATCGCCAGAGCAGAACGAACAGCTTGAGATTGCTGTCCGCCTGTCCGGGCTGACCAAGCAGGACTACATCACCCGGCGGCTACTCAACCGCGACATTGTGGTGCAGGGCAATCCCAGGGTCTACAAGGCCCTGCGTGACCAGCTCGCCGCCGTCCTGGGGGAGCTGCGGCGCATGGAGGCCGGGGGCGGGGTGGATGATGAACTTCTCGCCACCATCCGCCTTATTACCGTGACGCTGGACGGCATGAGGGAGGATTGATAGATTGATGGATTCCAGAGAAACGAAAAGGACTGTCCCGGTTCCGTCTGCGCCAACAGACGGGGAACAGCCCAATTCTCAAACACCTGTCCTGAGTATATCAGAAGCGGCTACCGAAAACAACCCCCAGGATGAAAGTATGGAGGATATTCTTCGGGAGCTTCAGCGGACAAGCGACCCGGCCTACCTCCACACCGTTTCCATGAATGAACTTTACCAGAATGTCTACCAGAGCAGACCGCCAATCATTGACGGTCTGCTCTACCCTGGGACGTACCTCTTTGCGGGAGCGCCCAAAGTGGGCAAGTCGTTTCTGATGGCCCAGCTTGCCTATCATGTGAGCATGGGCCTCCCCCTGTGGGGCTACCCCGTCCACAAGGGCACCGTCCTCTATCTGGCGTTGGAGGACGACCACCGCCGCTTGCAGGGGCGGCTGTATCGGATGTTCGGCATGGACGGCACCAACGACCTGCTCTTTGCGATCTACGCCAAACAGCTCGGCCTGGGCCTGGAGGAACAGCTAAAGAAGTTCGTCCGTCAGCACCCCGACACCAAGCTGATTATCATTGACACCCTCCAGAAAGTCCGGGAGGTCGGCGGGGACAAGTACAGCTATGCCAACGATTACGAGGTGGTGGGCAAGCTGAAACGCCTTGCCGATGATTGCGGTATCTGTCTCCTGCTGGTACACCATACCCGAAAGCAACAGGCCGATGATAAGTTTGATATGATTTCCGGCACCAACGGCCTGTTGGGAGCAGCGGACGGGGCCTTTCTTCTTCAAAAGGAAAAGCGGACGGACGGCAGCGCCATCCTGGACGTGGCTGGGCGTGACCAGCAAGACCAGCGGATGTATCTCACCAAGGACAGGGAGCGCCTTGTGTGGGAGCTGGAACGGCTGGAAACGGAGCCGTGGGTGGAACCGCCCGACCCGGTATTGGAGGCCGTTGCCGCCCTTGTAACGGCGGACAGGCCCGCCTGGGGCGGCACCGCCACGGAGCTGGCGGCGGCTATCCAGACCGACATGAAGCCCAACGCCCTGGCAATGCGGCTGAATGTCCGGGCCGGGAGGCTGGCGGCGGAGTACCATATCCGCTATGAGAACAGCAGGAGCCATGCCGGGAGATGTATCACCCTCACCCTGGAACCGCCCCAGGCGTGACGACCGTGACGGCTGTGACGGCTTTTTTGAGAGCGGGGCGGTGTGTAAAACATCGTCACGGTCGTCACGGCTGTCACGGGGAGCGGGGTCAAAAGTCAAGGGGGCATACCTGCGGGTGGAGATTGCCGCAAGGCAATACAACCCGAACCCCTTGACTTTTGGCCCACGGAGGACACTGGCCGGGCGGGGGGAAAGGCTGTGCCTTTCCCCCCTGCCCAACGGCGAGTGTCAAAGTTTAGGCGGGGTGCAGGGTGCCCTTTTCAAAGGGCGGCCCTGCTGGGGGAGCCGTCCGCAGACGGCGGGGGCAAAGCCCCCACTCCACCCCGTAGGGCGCAAATGCGCTTTTGATGGCCGCAAGGCCGTCAAAAGTGCTTTTGCGTTACTTTCGCAGAAAGTAACAAAGGCCGCCGCTGGCGCGGCGAAAGGAGTGTTGATTTGAAAAGGACGATTAGTGCGATGGTGGGGCAGGGTTCGGTGAACCACAACAGCAGGGCGTTTAACGCCAAGAACACCGACCCGGAACGCTCCCATTTGAATATAACCTACTGCCACGAAAATATCAAGACGGTTTTCCACGAGCTTTTCGATGAGGCCCTCAAGCGGTACAATGATAAACAGACCAGGGCAGACCGCAAGATTGAGGACTACTATGAAAAGATACGTTCCAGCAAGCAGGAAAAGCCGTTCCATGAAATCATCCTGCAAGTGGGCAACAAGGACGACATGAGCGCAGAGAGTGAGGACGGCCAGCTTGCGGCGGCGGTGCTGGACGAGTACATGAGAGGTTTCCAGGAGCGCAACCCCCAGCTTCGGGTGTTCTCCGCTCACCTCCACATGGACGAGGCTACGCCCCATCTGCACATCGACTTTGTGCCGTTCACCACCGGGAGCAAGCGGGGCCTGGACACAAGGGTATCTCTCAAACAGGCGTTAGCGGCTCAGGGCTTTAAGGGCGGCACCAGGGGCGACACGGAGTGGAGCCAGTGGGTACGCTCTGAAAAGGAGCAGCTTGCCGCCGTGATGGAGCGCCACGGGATAGAGTGGGAGGACAAGGGCACCCACGATAAACACCTGTCTGTGCTGGACTTCAAAAAGGAGCAGAGGGCAAAAGAGATTGCCGAGCTGGAGGCGGTCAAGGCCAAGAAGCAGGGACAGGTGGAACAGCAGGAGCGGCGTCTAAAGGAGTTGGCCCCGGCTGTGAGGAACATGGAGCAGTTGGCGGCGCAGTTCTCCGACGACCCGGAGCGGATATTACCGGAGCCGGGGCCGCTGGAGAGCGCCAAGTCCTACCGGGAGAAAAAGTCCAAGCCTTTGCTTGCCAAGATCGTCAAAGTGCTGCGCTCCCTGTACCGGGCCTATGTCGAGTTGAAAGGAAAATATGAGCGTTTGCAAGGGGACTATGGACGGGCCAGGGAGGGCAACGAGCGGCTGTCTGACCGCTTAATGGAAGTAAAACTGGAGAACAAAGCCCTGCGGGGGAAAGTCGCCGACTTTGAGCGGGTCAAGCGGGCTTTCGGCCCGGAGGAAGTAGAAAGGGCCGTGGAGGACGCTAAACGGCGGGAGGTGGCAGAAAAAGAGCAGAGGAAAGCAAAACGGAAATTTAGCCGGGGAGCAAGGTAAATCGGAAAATATTTTTGTAAGGCTATTGACAAAACAAATTCTTGTGCATATACTAAACATATCAATAATTTTTGATTTGAGGTGGTCACATGGGAACGCACCAGGAAAACGCAAAAGTATTCAAAGCCCTATGCGACCCAAAACGTCTTGCCATTCTGGAACAACTGCGAAGCGGTGAAAAATGCGCCTGTGTTTTGCAGGAACCAATGGACTTGACGCAATCTGGCCTGTCCTATCACATGAAAGTCTTATGTGATTCTGGACTTGTTGTAAGCCGTCAGGAGGGCAAATGGACGCATTACCGTTTGAGTGAGACTGGCAGGGACAAGGCTGTGAAGTTGCTACTGGCCATTACTACACCAGATGTAGTCCAGTAGGGCAGATGTTTTTTATGTGATAGATAAACGCCATCATAGTGAGGTGGCGTTTATCTTAAACACATAACATCAAAAATTTTTGATATGTTGTCCAACAATTTGAAAGTGAGGTTTTTTTATGGGCGTATGGCAGTTTATCCAAGACCAAGTTTTAGGCATGAAATGGCTGAATGAGCTGATTGGCAAGGGCCTTTCCCTACTGAGCCTGGACATAGGAGAACGTGTAGGGGGCAGTATTCAATTTTTCCTCTATGACACGCTGAAAATCACAGTTCTGCTGTGCTTCTTGATTTTCGTGATTTCCTACATCCAAAGTTATTTCCCGCCGGAGCGCAGTAAGCGGATATTGGGGCGGTTCCATGGCATTGGGGCAAACATCATCTCTGCGTTGCTGGGTACGGTGACGCCCTTTTGCTCTTGCTCGTCCATCCCGCTGTTTATCGGCTTTACCAGCGCCGGGCTACCGCTGGGGGTTACATTCTCGTTCCTGATTTCCTCTCCAATGGTAGACCTGGGCAGCCTTATCCTCCTAATAAGCATTTTCGGTGCTAAAGTTGCAATTATCTATGTGGTAGTCGGCTTGTTGATCGCTGTGGTAGGCGGCACCCTGATTGAGAAGCTTCACATGGAGCCTTATGTAGAGAAATTTATCCGCAATGCTGGCGGCGTGGACATTGAATCCCCAACACTGACCAAACGGGAACGAGTTCAGTTTGCCAAAGAACAGGTCGTTTCCACATTCAAGAAAGTATTCCCTTATATCCTGGTCGGCGTGGGTATTGGTGCATTCATTCACAACTGGATTCCAGAAAGCTGGATTGAAGCGGTGTTAGGCGGAAACAATCCGTTTGGGGTTGTCCTTGCCACGCTGGTGGGTGTACCCATGTATGCGGATATTTTCGGCACAATCCCGGTGGCGGAGGCCCTGCTCTATAAGGGCGCACAGCTTGGCACAATTCTGTCTTTTATGATGGCTGTCACAACACTGAGTCTGCCGTCCTTGATTATGCTCCGCAAGGCCGTGAAGCCGAAGCTGCTGGCACTGTTCATTAGCGTCTGCACCATTGGCATTATCATTGTCGGTTATCTGTTCAATGCGTTCCAATTTTTGCTGATATGAATTTTATAGGAGGAATCAATTATGGGACTGTTCAGTAAGAAGAAAGAAGAAACAAAATCCTGCTGCTGTGGCGGTAACTGCACCCCGGAAACAATGGCACAGGCAGAGGCGGCAAAAGCCGCTGTCGGGGTTAAGGTACTGGGAACCGGGTGCGCCAAATGCAACGCCCTGGAAAATGCTGTTCGTGCCGCTCTCACAGAGCTGGGGATGGATACTACGATTGACCATGTGACGGACTTCACGCAGATCGCCGCCTACGGGGTCATGACCACGCCGGCGCTGGTGGTGGATGGAAAAGTGGTGTCCTATGGCAAGGTATTAAAGAAAGAAGAAGCGAAAGAGCTAATCCAGAAAGTAAGAGGGTAAAAAGTAAATCTGTGGCGGGGGAATGTGGTTGCATTTCCCCGCTTTTTGTGGTATAGTTACACTCGTAAACCAGCAGAACAAATAGTAAGCCCATCCCTCCCGTTATCATGGCTGATAACAATTTGATAACAGCCCATCGTATAGGCTGGATAATATGGATATATCAAATAATCAAAAGAATAGGGTATCATATTTCTAAAGCAAAATCCGTTAGAATAGGATACCCAGCAACGAGGGGGAATGATTTCAGAATTCTGAAAAAGCCTGGTTTTACTATTTTTTGAGGGATCAAGGCCCGACCTGGCAACGCTTTGGCAGCATTTTGTCATAGCTTGCGGTAAATGAAAAAGCAGTTACAGGTCATCAAAGTATAAAACGTGCAGAGGGGACGCTTTTAGCAGCAAGCGGCTGCAAGCGTCCCCTCTCTTTTTATTTTTTCCAATGTTTCAACTGAGAAAGGTACAAATTAAACTGTCTGCGCCTTTCCCTATTTTGCAAACCGTCAGGGTTTGGCATATGTTCAACAAGATAATCCAGCAGCGCTTCTTTTGTCTGATACGCAAATCGACCGTCTGAATAGCACCACTTGCAATAATCCTCGTTCCATTCTCCATTTGGCTCTTTGCTCATCACAGAATCTTCAAGCGGCATTCCGCAGCATTGACAGACCAGTTTTCTCGGAGAACCCAGCAGGGTATTGATCGACACCGCAAACAAGCTTGACAACAATTTTAGGGTCTCCGTGCCGGGAAGGGTTTCACCGTTTTCCCAGCGGGAAACAGCTTGCCTGGTAACAAACACTTTTTCCGCCAGTTCATTTTGGGACAGTCCGCGTTTCATCCTTAACTCATAAATAACGTTTTTTGTTTCCATGCTCATCGCCTCCTGTTACAGACAGTATATCATCTCGAACGCCGCTGATAAAGCAACTGGCTGTTGCTGGCACCGGCAGGCCGGGGAAATCGTGCGGACCGAACTGCGCCGCCCGATGATGCTGCTGGTGCGGGCGCAGAAAAACTGACCGAAACACAAACGAGCCATCCCGGTTTTGGGATGGCTCGCTTTTTTGTTCTCAGTGCAGGGGCACGACCTCGCCCGAAACGGAGAGCGGCGTGAGCACGCCGTTTTCGATGATGTAGGACTCGCCGCAAATTTCTTCCCGGCCGGAGACAGTGTCCAGATAGATGTAGCTGCCGTCTATGATGGCATAGAACCTTCTGCCCATGCTGTCCGGGTAGGTGATGTCCTCCATCAGGCGCAGGCCGTCCACGATGTCGGTCTTCAAAATCTGATAGTGAGGGATGAGGATGGTCTTGGTCAGGCCCAGGCCGTTGTAGTACTTGGGATAATCGGGGTCCAGGGCCTCCCCTTTCAGCTCCGGCGGCGCATAGACCACCTCGGAGCAGTTCATGGACCCGGCGCTGACGCCCAAAATCACGCCGTCGAAGCCTTCCAGTGCATCCCGAAGATTGATTTGCTGGAAAAAGCGGTTCTGGGTGGGCACGTGGCCGCCGGCGAAAAACAGCAGGTCCGCCTTCTGCACCAGTGCCTTTGTGTCGTCCTGATTGCGGCGGTCCAGCACGGTGAAGCCGCTGAACGCAAAGCCCGCCGCCTCAAAGCTGGCCTTGGCCTGTTTTGCAAAGCGATCGGTGAGGGAGGGGCTGTTGGGCGCGGAGCAGACATAGACCGTCTCGCAGGGGTTGGGCAGGACCGCCCGCAGCCGCTCCACCAGACCGTTTTCGGGGTTCAGCTCGTTGGAGTTGGCCTTGTTGAAGTTGCCGGTGAGAAAGCATTTCATTCCGTTTTACCTCCCGGAAGGTATTTTATCTTTCCTTTTTATCGGCACGATGATTCCTTGCGCCGCGCGCCTTTGCGCGGTACACTGAAAGTGCGAAGCCGCTTTTTGAGAGAAAGGAGCCCGTTCATGGCTGCCGGTGTGTTCCGCTGTGGGCCCGCCGCCGGGGCACGGCCAAAAAAAGCCCCGGCCCCCGCGGGGCCGCGCCGGCTTTTGCACCGGCAGTATCGTGCCGGTTGACATGTCTCTATGATGCCGGCGCCCGCCTTTTCCGCTGCCGCTCTCCCCCCTCCTCCCGGTCCGCCCTGTACACACGCTGGACCATCGGGAGGGTCGTTATGGAAGTGAATCTGCGCAAGCTTTATCCCACGCTTTATTCCGCGGACGTGTTCGTGGAGGTATCCGACGAAGTGTTCGAGGCCATCCGGGCCTTCGAGCGGGCCGAGGCGGCCTGGCAGCGGCGGAAGTACCGCTATCGGGCCCAGTATTCCCTGGACTATGGGAACGGCATCGAAAACGACCTGCTTCTCTGGCCCGAGACGCCGGAAGAGGCCTTTGAGGCAAAGATGATGCGACGGGAGATTTTTGAGGCGCTGCACGCGCTGCCCGCCGCGCAGAAGCTGCGGGTCTACGCCCGGTATTTCCTGGAGGAAAAGCCCCGGCAGATCGCCCGTCGGGAGGGTGTGCATCCCAGCCGGGTCTACACAAGCCTGCAAAGCGGCCTGCGCACCCTGCGCAGAAAGCTGGCCCATCTGGCACGCCGCCCGCCTGTCAGTTCTACCCTACCATAACCGCGCCGCGGAAGCAATGCCTTTCGCCGGCGGCGGGATGGTATTTTCTTGCATCCGGCAAAAAAAGGAGCCGATGGGGGGCTTCCCATCGGCTCCTTTGTGTCATTCCATGCCGTACTCGTTCAGCACCAGAGCCAGCGCTTCGGGCGAGCCCGCCGCCAGCACGGTGCCGGGCTCGTTCAGAGGCAGCGGCGCGCCGTTCAGCGAGGCGATGGCTCCCCCCGCCTCCTGCAGAATGATGCGGGCGGCGTTGTGGTCCCAGGGGCAGGAGCGGGTGGCAACGCACAGGTCCGCCTCGCCGCAGGCGACGGCGCACAGTTCCAGCGCCACCGAGCCGATGCTGCGCACGGCGCGCACATCCTGCGCCAGCCGCAGCAGGTCCTGCCTGCCGGGGCCGGGCTGCAAAAAGGTGCGCAGCACGTCGGGGGTGAAGAGCAGCAGCTCCGAAATATTTTTCCGCCGTGAGGCCGCCAGCGGCGTTTTGCCGCACCATGCGCCCTGACCGGCGCGGGCATGGTAGAGCCGGTCCGCCTCCACGTCCAGCACAAGGCCGAACAGCGGTTCGTCCCCCTGCCAGCACCCCACCGACACCGCGTAGTTGCGGTGCTGGTTGATGAAGTTGGTGGTGCCGTCGATGGGGTCGATGTACCACACGGCTTCGGGCGCGGCGGTGCTCACTGTGGGGTATTCCTCGCCCACGATGGCGTCGGAGGGGAACTCGCTCAGGATGCCCTGGCGCAGAAACTGCTCCGTCCTGCGGTCCCAGACGGTGACCAGGTCCTGATGGCCGGTCTTGCAGCTCACCGCGTCCGCCTCCAGCCGGGCCTGCCGCAGCGCGGCGCCGGCCTTGCGCACCAGCGCCTCGGCCAGTTCAAACCGTTCCATATCTCACCGCCTTTTTCCAGTTTGCTTTTATATCATCAGACCACAGAGCCGGGCGGTTTGTCAAGCCCGGCTTCACCAGATCACCTGGAAACGGGCGTTTTCCAGAGGGCCAACCGGGCTGTGGTCCCGGATGTAGCGGGCCACCATGTCCGGCAGCTCCACGCTGCCCCGCCAGAGCACCGGGCAGTCCCGCAGCACTTCGTAGCCGCCGGTGCCGGTGGCACGATAGTTGCTGGTGCAAAGGCGCAGCGGCCCCGGCCCCAGCGGCGAGCCGTCCAGCCGGGCAAGGCGCACCACCCGCTGGCCCACCGGGCGGCGCAGGTCGAAGGCATAGTCCAGCCCGGCAAAGAAATCATAGTTATAGTGCTCCACCTTGGGCTGCAGGAACGCGGCGGACACCTTGGGCTTACCGTTTTCCAGCTCAAAATAGGCGGCGCACCGCTCCAGGCAGCGGCGGATGACCTCCTCGGTGACCTCCAGCGTTACCAGCGTGTTGGCAAAAAGGTAGGCCGCGGTCACGCCCCGCATGGTCACCGGCGAGGCAAGGCCCACCGGGTCGTTGCCCAGGCTGGTGCAGGAAACATCCGCGCCGGTGGCGTCCAGCTGCACCTGATTGAAGAGGGCGGCCACCCGGCTGCCGTGCAAAGCGGCGTCCAGCTTTTCTTCCGGCAGGATGGGGCTTTGCAGCGCGCCGATGGGCTCGTCCAGCCAGTTCTGTACCGCCTTTTCCAGCGTCAGCAGCGCCTCGCAGGGCTGGGCGGAATGGGTCTCGCCCGCCGGGATAAAGCGGGAGGCAAATCGGGTGTGCTCCCCTTCCCTGCGTCCTTCCACCAGCAGGCAGACCCCCGCGTTGGCGGGCGGCTGCACCGCCCAGGTGTTCGCCAGCCGCACCCCTTCCACCGCCATGTGCTGGTGGCCGGTGAGCAGCAGGTCGAAGCCCAGTTCCCGGGCGATGCGGCAGGCCACGTTCTCGCCGCTGTCGGAAAGCAGACGGCCGGTGGCCAGCTCTTCCTCGAAGCCGCCGTGGTAGATGCACACGCACACGTCGCACTCCGGGCGCAGCGCCTCCCGGGCGGCGCGGGCCGCCTCAAAGGCGTCGGTGATGCGCAGCTGCTCCAGGTTCTGGGGCTGCTCCCACACGTTCACATAGTCGGTGACGATGCCGGTGACGCCCACCCGCAGGCCGCTGGCCAGGGTGCGCACCGCCCAGGGCTTGAGGGGCAGACGGCCCCCCAGGTCCTGCACGTTGGCGCACAGGCACTGGCCGCGCATGGCGCCGAGGAACTCTTCCAGCGCCTCGTAGCCGAAGTTGAAGTCGTGGTTGCCCAGGGTGAAATAGTCCAGCCCCATGGCGTTGAAGGCCGCCGCCACCGGGTGGAGGGGCCAGTGGGCCCGGTGCTCCAGATAGTACTGCACCAGCGGGGTGCCCTGCAGCGAGTCGCCGCCGTCCAGCACCAGGGTGTCGCCGTCTTTTTCAATTTGCGCGGCCATATTCAGCAGGCCGGAGGCCTCGGGGCGGTTCGCGGCGTAGTTCACCGGGAAGATATGGCCGTGGGTGTCGGAGGTGAAGTAGATTTTGAAACGCTGTTCCATCTTTACCCCCTGGCCAGCTTGACGCGAATTTTGGTGGAGATCCACTCCACGATGAGCACCAGCACGATGAGGCCGGCCAGAATGGCACCGGCTTCCTCCCACCGGTAGGCGTTCATGGCGAAGATGAGCGGAGCGCCGATGCCGCCCGCGCCCACCAGGCCCAGCACGGTGGCGTCACGCAGGTTGATGTCGAAGCGGTAGATGGCGGTGGAGGCGAAGTTGGGCATCAGCTGGGGCAGGATGCCGTAGCGGATCTTCTGCCAGGTGGTGCAGCCCGCCGCGTCCAGCGATTCCAGCACACGCACGTCCAGGTCCTCGATGGCTTCGATGTACATCTTGCTCACCATGCCCACCGAGCACAGAGACATGGTGAGCAGGCCGGCGAAGGCGCCGGGGCCGGTGACGCGGATGAACATCAGGCCGTAGACGAAGGCGGGCACGGTGCGCACCGCCATGATGATGACCCGGCCCACAAAGGCCACCGGGCGCGGGGTGAGGTTGGAGGCCGACAGGAACGCCAGCGGGATGGAGATGATGGCGCCCACCACCGTGCCCAGAAAGGCGATGCAGATGGTCTCCAGCAGCAGGTAGGGCACGCCCTGGGTGGTGAGGTTGAAGAGCAGCCCGGTGTCCGGGTGGAAGATGCCGGAGAGGATGTTCAGGGCGATTTTCGCGCCGCTCTGGGTGGTGCCGGCGGTCTCCACGGCGGTGCCGCTCCAGACCAGCAGGGCCACCACCACCAGGGCGACGGCGGCCTCAAACAGCCAGCGCCGGGGGCGCTGCGCATAGGCTTCTTCGATTCGTTTTTCCATATGTGCGCGCCTCCTCTCACACCAGCCGCTTGCGGGCGGCGCGGCTGATGGTCTCAATGATGAACACGGTGACGAACAGCGCCAGCAGGATCATGCCCACACTGTCGTACTCGCGCCAGCCGATCTTCTCGTTGAGGATGAGGCCCAGGCCGCCGGCGCCCACGTAGCCCAGGATGGAGGCGTAGCGCACGTTGCCCTCGAAGCAGAACAGGCAGTTGGAGAGATAGGAGGGCAGCACCTGCGGCACGATGGCGCTGAGGAAGGCGCGGGTCTTGGTGGCGCCCATGGCCTCCATGGCCTCGAAGGGGCCCATGTCCACCGTCTCAATTTCCTCATAGAGAATTTTGCCGATGTAGGCGAAGGTGAAGACGGCAATAGCGGTGGTGCCCGCCAGGGTGCCCAGACCGAAGACGTAGGTGGCGATGAGGGCGCTCACCAGGGTGGGCAGGGTGCGGATGATGCTGAGCAGCAGGCGCATGGCCGCCACCACCGCCCGGTTGTGGATGATGTTGGTGGAGGCCAGCATGGCAAAGGGCACCACCAGCACAGAGCCGATGAAGGAGCCCAGCAGCGACATCTTGATGGTGTCGAACAGGGGGCCCCAGATCTGGGACATATACTCCCACTTGGGCGGTATCATCTGGCCCAGGATGACGAAGAACTCGCCGATGCGGCGCACCAGAACGCCCAGGTCAAAGCCGGTGACCTCCACCGACACCGCCGCCATGACCAGCAGCACCACCGCATAGAGCGGAGCCCGGGAACGGGGCTTTTTGATCTGCTTGCCGTTGGCCAGCGTGATGGTGCGGGGCGGGAACACCTTGTCAAACAGGTTCATTCCGCTTCCTCCTGTCCTCCCTGATAGATGGCGTCCAGCACGGCCTGGTCCACCTTGTCGGCGGGACCGTCGTAGACGATGGCGCCCTCGCGGATGCCGATCACACGGGTGGCGTACTGCAGCGCCAGCTCCACATGGTGGATGTTGATGAGCACGGTGATCTTCATGTCCCGGTTGATGCGCTGGAAGTCGTCCATCACCTGCTTGGCGGTGACCGGGTCAAGGGAGGCCACCGGCTCGTCCGCCAGGATGATCTGGGGGTTCTGAGCCAGGGTGCGGGCCAGGGCCACGCGCTGCTGCTGGCCGCCGGAGAGCTGGTCCGCCCGGACGAAGGCCTTTTCCAGGATGCCCACCTTGTCCAGCGCTTCCAGCGCCTGCATCTTCTCCTCCTTGGTGAAGATGCCGAAGGCCGCCCGCCACCAGGGCAGGTCGGGCACGAAGGCGGTGAGCACGTTCTTGATGACGGTGGTGCGGGTGATGAGGTTGAAGGACTGGAAGATCATGCCGATCTTCCGCCGGAAGCGTCGCAGGCTCTTGCCGTGCAGAGCCATCACGTCGGTGCCGTCCACGGTGAGGGTGCCGCCGGTGATGTCGTGCATGCGGTTGATGGTGCGGATGAGGGTGGACTTGCCCGCGCCGGACAGACCGATGATGGCCACGAACTCACCCTGGTCGATGGTCAGATTGATGTGCTTCAAAGCCTCGAAGCCGTTGGGGTAGCGCTTGTTTACGTCTTTGAATTCGATCATGTTTTCCTCTCCATTCCAAATGAGGGAGGAAAGCCCCAGGGCTTGCCTCCCTCATCCAGAAAACTATGTTTTTTCAGATCAGCCCGCGCTGTTGAGGGACTGGATCATCTCCTGGGCAGCCCGCTCGGAGTCGTAGTCGGAAGACTGGGCAGGCTGATAGCCGTTGTGGCTGTAGATGGCGATGACCTCTTTGCCTTCCTCGGTGTTGCCGATGTTGATGAAGGCCTCGGACAGGGCGGCCTTGAAGGCGTCGTCCATGATGGGAGAGGTCTTGCTGACGCTGATGGTGTCGTTGTAGATGGCGGGGGTCACGCCGATGACGGCGGTGTCGTCCCAGATGCTGTTGGTCATGCCGTACTCGCCGGTCCACTCGTCCTCATAGTCGCGGCGGGCGTCGGCGTAGGTGCACAGCACGTCCACCTGGCCGGAAGCCAGACGGGCGAAGGCGCTGCCGTAGGAGTCAGACTGCACGGCGTGGGGCAGCTCGGTGATGTTCTTGTCGAAGTTTTCCTGCAGCCACAGGGAGGGGTAGATGTAGCCGGCGGGAGAGGAGGAGTTGGCAACGCTCCAGTTCACACCGCTCACGTCTTCCCAGGTCAGAGCCTCGCCGGCGTTGACCTTTTCGGCCAGAGCCTTGCCCTTCTCAGAGGGGCCGGCGATCATCAGGGCACGGTAGCTGGTGACCTGCTCGGTGGTGGGCTCGGTGGGGGCGTTGTCGTTCCAGTCCTTGGCGTTGTCGGAGTCGATGGACAGGCCGTCGCGGGTGGCGGTGAGCAGCACGTCGCAGCCGTCGTCGTACAGCACGTAGGTGCCGCCGGGGATCAGGCCCACGTCGGCGGTGCCGGCGGACAGGGCTTCGCCCACAGCCTCGTAGCTGGTGCCGACGGTGATGTCCACTTCGCCCACGTCGTAGCCCAGCTTGGCCAGCTCATCGGTGAGCAGCTGCTTCAGGGGCTCGGTGGCGGTGATGATCTCGTCCGGCTCACGGGAGGGCACGAACGCGATGCGCAGGGTGTCGATGGTCTTGTTGGCCTCGGCGGCGCCGCTGGCGCCGGTGCCGGTGCTGGCGCCGGTGCTCGCGGTGCTGGAGGGAGCGGTCTGGCCGCAGCCGGCCAGCAGCCCGACGCTCAGAGCGCCTGCCAGCAGGAGAGAAAGAGCTTTTTTCATGTCGAATGCCTCCTAATTGTCTGCTTTGTGTTTTCTTCGACTTTTTTATATTGCAAAGAGGGGGTTCCCTCTCACAATCCTCACGTGGTGTCGCCGATCTTCAGGCGGGTGGGAACCATCACCGTGACCGCCTGGCTGCGCTTGCCGCTGATGCGCCCGAAAAGCAGTTCCAGGGCGTTCTCCCACACATAGTCGGGGTACATCTCCAGGCAGGTGCCGGTGGGCCATTTGCTCTCCAGGGTCTGCAGGTCCTGGTAGATGATGACCGCCACGTCCTTGGGGATGCGCACGCCCATCTCCCGGAAGGCGTCCATCGCGCCCTCGGCCACCTCGTCGCTGCCCAGCAGCATCGCCTCGGCCAGGGTGTGCTCTTTGATGGCCTTGCAGGCCAGTTCATAGCCGCTCTCGCGGCTTATCTCGCCGATGTGGAAGAGCCGTTCATCATAAAGGCCGCGCTTTTCCAGCAGGCGGCGCAGCGCCTGGGCGCGGGTCGCGCCGATGCGCCCGCCGGGGCCGTCGTAGATGCCGCCGATGTAGCCGATGCCGGTGTACTGCTTGCGGTCCAGCAGGTAGGAGACCATCTGTTCATAGCCCCGCTCAAAGTCCACCTGCACCTGGTCGAACTCATAGCTCTGCTGGCCGGAGTTCACGAACACGATGGCGAAGGAGAGCGAGCGGAGAAAATCCACCTCCGCCTCGGTGAACACGCCCAGGGCGATGACCCCGTCCACCTTCTGGGGCTGGCCGAAGGCGAGGCGCACAAAGCTCACCTCGTACTGGTCGGTCATCATCTGCACAAGGCAGGTCAGGCTGGAGAGGCGGACGTTGTGCCGGTCCGGGCGCAGGATGCGCCAGTCCGCCACGCCGATGGTCAGGTGGGTCTTGACCTCCGCCGCCTTGCGCTGCCGGGGCGAGACATACCCCAGGGCGTGGGCCGCCTGGAAGATGCGGGTGCGCACCTCGGGGCTGACGGAGATGTTCTCGTCCTTGTTCAGCACGCGGGACACCGCAGCCGCGGACACCTGCGCCGCCTGCGCCACATCCTTGATGGTGGCCATCGTCAGCCCCCCCTTTCGCCTTGTCTTTCTGTCTTCATTATACCGGGCAGGCGACACAAGTCAATGATTTTTACTAAAATTTTACTAAAAATTACCGGCTTTTCCGGGCAGAAATAAAAAAGCCGTCAGGGGTTGACAAATCCTCCCCGGGGTGGTATCGTGAACGTGTTCGGTAGGTAAGGCTACTGCAGGGATATGGGCTGTTGCCGCAAAACAGTGGAGACACTGTGCGCAGGTTTGAACAGGATGCGTCGAATGCAAGGCGCATCATAACACAGCTTCACCGCCCTGCAAAGTCAAAGCTCACACGGATGCGATCTGTTTTCACCGCTCCCGTATGTCCTGCCGGACATACGGGAGTTTTCTTTTCCCGGGAAAGGAGGCGGGCGCGCCATGGAACAAGGCCAATGTCACAGTAGACGCAATTTGCGGTGGTCTCAGGGCCGCTGCGGGCGCGCACGCCCGTAGCGCTGGTTTTCTGCGCCCTTTTTCCTGGAGCCGCCGCCTTTTCGGGGAGAGCTTTTCTCCCGAAGGCGGTATTTTTTTGCCCTTCGAGGGGCGGGCCGGGGACCACCGTTGCACAACAGCAAAGGGAGGTACGAAGCCATGAAAACTCTGTTCAACATGACCAAGGGGGCCGCTCTGCGCCCCGAAAACGAAAAGAACGAAGCCCTGCGCCGCCGGCTGCAGGAGGCCGCGGGCATGGAGGCGGACGTTCTGCTGGAGAGCCTGGGCACCACGGCGGGCGGGCTGGAGGAGGATGCGGTGCGCCTTTCCCGCGAGGAGCACGGCGCGAACGTTCTGCCCCACCGCAGGAAGGAGCCGCTGGCGCGGCGGCTGTTCGGCGCTTTCATCAACCCCTTCACGGTGGTGCTGCTGGCGCTGGCGGTCATCTCGGTGTTCACCGAGATCATCTTTGCCGCGCCCGGCGACGAGAGCTACGCCACGGTGCTCATCATCACCGCGATGGTGCTCATCTCGGGGGCGCTGCGCTTTGTGCAGGAGACCCGCAGCGGCAACGTGGCGGCGCGGCTGGGCAGCATGCTGCACACCACCGCCTGCGTGGAGCGGGCCTGCCGCCGGGAGGAGGTGCCGCTGGAAGACATCGTGGCGGGCGACGTGGTGCATCTTTGCGCCGGAGACATGATCCCCGCCGACGTGCGCATCCTGGCGGCGAAGGACCTGTTCGTCAGCCAGTCCGCCCTCACCGGCGAGAGCGAGCCGGTGGAAAAGTGCGGCGGCCCCGCGGCGGCGGGCGGCGCCCTCACCGACGCGCCGAACTTGGCTTTTCTTGGCAGCAACGTCATCAGCGGCTCGGCCACGGCGGTGGTGCTGGCGGTGGGCGGCGACACCATGCTGGGCGCGCTGGCCCGGCAGGTGGACGAAAAGCCGCCCAAGACCACCTTTGAAAAGGGCGTGAGCGCCGTTTCCTGGGTGCTCATCCGCTTCATGCTGGTGATGGTGCCGGTGGTGCTGTTCGTCAACGGGTTCACCAAGGGCGACTGGATGCAGGCGCTGCTGTTCGCCATCTCGGTGGCGGTGGGCCTGACCCCCGAGATGCTGCCCATGATCGTGACCACCTCGCTGGCCAAGGGGGCCATGGCCATGAGCCGCCGCAAGGTCATCGTGAAGAATCTCAACGTCATCCAGGATCTGGGCGGGATGGACATCCTCTGCACCGACAAGACCGGCACCCTCACCCGGGACGAGGTGGTGCTGGAATATCACCTGAACATGGACGGCGAAGAGGACGACCGGGTGCTGCGCCACGCCTTTTTGAACAGCTGGTTCCAGACCGGGCTGAAAAACCTCATCGACGCGGCGGTCATCCGCCGCCAGCAGGAGCTGGGGGCCGGCGACCTGACCCGCCGCTACGAGAAGGTGGACGAGATCCCCTTTGATTTTGAGCGCCGCCGGATGAGCGTGGTGGTGCGGGACGAAGGGGGCAAGACCCAGCTGGTGACCAAGGGCGCGGTGGAGGAGATGCTGGCCTGCTGCGCCTTTGCCGAGAGCGGCGGGCAGGTGCTGGCCCTCACCGACGAGGTGCGCCGCCGGGTGCTGGCCAAGGCGTCGGAGCTGAACGAAAAGGGCATGCGGGTCATCGCGGTGGCCCACAAGACCGGCCCCGCCCCGGTGGGCAGCTTTTCCACCGCGGACGAATCGGACATGGTGCTCATCGGTTTCCTTGCCTTCCTTGACCCGCCCAAGGAGACCGCCCGCAGCGCCATCGCCGCGCTGAACGGCCACGGCGTGGCGGTGAAGGTGCTCACCGGCGACAACGAAAAGGTGGCCCGGGCCATCTGCCGGCAGGTGGGGCTGGATGTGAAGCACGTTCTGCTGGGCGAGGACCTGGAGGGCATGGACGATGAGACCCTGACCCGCCGGGCCGAAAAGACGGCGGTGTTCGCAAAGCTCTCCCCCGCCCAGAAGGCGCGGGTGGTGCGCCTGCTGCGCCAGGCGGGCCACTGCGTGGGCTACATGGGCGACGGCATCAACGACGCGGCCGCCATGAAGGCCGCCGACGTGGGCGTTTCGGTGGACAGCGCCGTGGACATCGCCCGGGAGACCGCCTCGGTGGTGCTGCTGGAAAAGGACCTGATGGTGCTGGAGCAGGGCGTGCTGGAGGGCCGCCGGACCTACGCCAACATGATAAAGTACATCAAGATGACCGCTTCCTCCAACTTCGGCAACATGTTCTCGGTGCTGGCGGCCAGCGCGTTTTTGCCCTTTCTGCCCATGGAGTCCATCCATCTGCTGCTTTTGAACCTCATCTACGACGTGTCCTGCACCGCCATGTCCTGGGACAACGTGGACCCGGAGTTCCTCAAAGCGCCCCGCCGCTGGAGCGCCGACGGCATCAGCCGGTTCATGCTGTGGCTGGGGCCCACCAGCTCGGTGTTCGACATCGCCACCTACCTGCTTCTCTATTTTGTCATCTGCCCGCAGTTCACCGGCGGCGTGCTGTTCAGCCGGCTGACCGACCCTGCCGCCCGGGTGCTGTACATCTCGGTGTTCCAGACCGGCTGGTTCGTGGAATCCATGTGGACCCAGACGCTGGTCATCCACATGCTGCGCACCCCGAAGCTGCCCTTCGTGCAGAGCCGCGCCTCCGTCCCGGTGACGCTGCTCACCTTCGCGGGCATCGCGCTGGTGACCCTGCTCCCCTTCACCCCGCTGGGGGCCGCCCTGGACCTGGCCGTTCTGCCCGCCGTTTACTTTGCTTTCCTGGCGGCGCTGGTGGCGGGCTACATGGCGCTGGTCACCGCCGCAAAGCGGCTGTATGTGCGCCGCTGGGGCGAGCTGCTGTGAAAGCCGCTCCGGGCAGAAAAAGCCGCCCCCGCCTTGAAGGCGGGGGCGGCTTTCAGCCCGGAAGGGCTCAGTAGAAGGTGCAGGTGTTGGCGCTGCTGACCAGCGCCACGATGATTGCGTTGATGATGCCCGGCAGATAAGGGTTGCCGGAAGCTTTGTAGATCTTGCGGGAGACCAGCACCGACAGCGGCAGGATCGCCACCAGCGGGAACAGCCACACCACAAACAGGGCGGACTCGCCCACCGCAAAGAGCAGGTTGCCGGTCTGGTAGAAGTAGACGTACTGCATCAGGGTGATGATGAATGCCGGCGCGCCGGTAAACAGTGCCAGCACCAGCGTGTTGACCCACTCCTTGCCGCCCAGCTTGCAGTAGTTGAAGCAGTTGACGGAGATGGAGCTCATCACATAGAACACGCTGCCCATGATCATGAACGGGATGGCGATGAGCAGGAACACGGGATTGAAGCGCTTGAACGCCAGCACCCAGATGCGGAAATCCACATGGAAGAAGTAGTCCGCGATGAAGACCCAGACATAGCTGGCCGCCACAACGGTGAGCGCCAGGAGAATGGTCTTGAACAGGCGGGCGGGCGTGATGCGGACATTGGCGATGCACTCCGCCCAGGCATCCTTGTTGATGACCTTGGTCACCAGCAGCATGACCAGCGCCACGAGGCCGCAGGCCATGGCCCAGGTGCTCACGCCGCGAACGGCCGCCTGGTTCAGGAAAGTGCGCTCATAGGTGGCGGACTTGGTGGCCAACATGATGGGCAGGAAGATGACGGAGCCCACCACCGCGCTGATGACCAGGCTGGTCCAGAACCACCACTTTTTGCCCTTGAAAGCAGGGGCGGTGAGGGTCTGGTCCGCGCCGAGGCTGCTCACCGAGCGGAAGAAGGGAGTGGCCAGCAGGGCGATGGCGCAGTTGATGGCAAACATCACAAAGCCCACGATGCCCACAACGTTGAACACCGTCTTCCACTGCCAGACCTGGTTGGTGGCGGGGATGGGGTTCGGTGCGCCCAGCGCCTGTTCGAAGAACTCGATGGTGGACTTGGTGGAACGGGCAGAGAAGTGAGACCAGGGGTGGATGATGTTGCTGGTGTAGATGACGCGCATGGCCTCCTGGCCGTCCACTTCCTGGGTGTAAACGGTGTTGGCCTCCCGCTCGGGCTCGTCGCCCCGGTCGGTGCCGAAGTACAGGAAGGACTGGGCCTCGTCGCTGTGGATGTAATCGGGCTTGGGCTGCTTGACGCCGTTTTCATCAAAGATGTTGAAACCGAACTCGTCGTATTCGCCGGCCACAACGCCCACATCGCGGCTGCCGTAGACGTTGTCGAACATGCCGTCGCTGTCGCTGTCATAGGTGGGGTCCATGCTGTTCACCAGCACGGCGGAGATGAGGTTGGTGCCGGCGGCGTTGTCCATGGTGACGGCAAAGTTGCTGCTGAAACCGCCAAAGGAGTGGCCCGTCACGCCGATGCGTGTGGTGTCCACATAGCCGATGTCCGCCAAGAACAGCACGCCCTGCCACACACTGGGCATCATGTTTCCCACGCCGGGGGCGATCTGAGAGTCGCCGTGGCTGGCCATGTCGATGGCCAGCACCACATACCCGCGGCGGGCAAGCTCCACATAGTTCAGATCCTGCATTTCCTTGTTGTTCAAAAAGCCGTGGCTCGTCACGATGGCGGGCGCAGGCGTTTCAAGGGTGGCGTTTTCCGGCACCAGCAGCAGCGCGGTCTTGCGGATGCCGTCGGTGTCCACCCAATTGACCTCGTCCACCTTCACCCGGCCGCCGGACGTTTGGATGAGCGATGCGCCGATCATGCTGATCAGCATCAGAACAATGGCGATGCACACAAAAATTTGGGCGCGTTTTGTTTTGTCGGTCGAAAGCATTTACAGTTCCTCCTCTTTTTTCGTCTGTCTGCGGGCCTTCCGGACCCTCGGCGGGCGTTTTCACTCCCCTTTCCTAAAAAAGAGCGCAGCAGTTCGTTCCAACTGCTGCGCTCTTCTCTGTTCTCTCGCGCTTTGCATCCGCAGGTTCATTCACCTGAGTTTAATTTGTATTCATTGTAATGTTTTTTACATTTCTTTATCAACAATTTGCGCAAAAGTATATAATTTCACAAAGTCTTTCAAAAAAGATACTCCCCAACGAACGAAGCCCCGGCCTGCGGGCCGGGGCTTCGTGTTCTTCTGTTGTCAGCCCGCGTCGCCCACGGCGAAGCGGAACTCGGCACCGTAAACGCCGTTGCTGCCTTCCAGCGCGGCCTGCACCCGGTAGAGGGCGGGGCCGTCCGCCAGCGGCAGAAGACCGTCATCCGCCGGGGCGATGGTGAAGGGCGCGCCGCTCTCCGGCTCCGCCGTGATGGAATACTCCCGCACCGGCAGCGAGAAGGAAAAGCGCACCTGCCGCGCTTCCTCATAGCCGAAGATGCCGCTCACGTCCTCGGGGGAGCCGGTGCGGTCCTCCAGCACCGTGCCGCCCTGTTCCAGCCGCCAGAGGCTGGCGTTGATGTCCGCGAAGCGCTGGCCGTTTTCATCCTCAAACACGAGATAGAGGGCGGGCTGGGGTTCGAAGAAGGCTTCGAGCCGGGTCCAGTCCATTCCGCCGGGCACGGAATACCAGGTGGCCTCCATCTTCTCGGTGTAGAAGGGCACCACCTTGACGGCCTTTTCGTAGAACACGGTGGAGAGGGTGCCCCGGGGGGTGTCCCAGATGATGATGGTCTCCCGCGGGCCGTCGGTGAAGGAATAGTTGCCGGTGAGCTGCTCCATCGGGAGAGCGGCGAGGAAGCCGGCAAAGCCCTGTACGTCCAGGCAGAGCAGTTCTTGCTGGCTGTCGTCTTTCCAGTTGCGCGCGCTGGCGATGGTGCAGGCCGCCGGGTCCTGCCCGTCAAAGAGCACGTCGGCGCCCGTGCCCGCGTCAAAAGCCAGGGTGACGTAGCCGCTGGTCATGCAGAGCACAAAGAACACGGCCCCCACCAGCACCCCGCCGGTGAACTTTTTGGCTGGCTTCATCACACTTTTCAGCCGGTAGCGCATGGCCTTTGCCCCGGGGGAAAGGCAGGTGGTGAAGCCCCGTCCGTCCCCCGCGGTGGTGAGCAGCAGATCGGCGTACTGACGGCGGCGGGCGTCGCTCTCGTTTTGCAGCACCGCCTCGTCGCAGGAGAGTTCCAGGTCGTCGGCGCTTTTGCCCATGGCCAGCCACATCAGCGGGTCGAACCAGCACACGGCGGCGCAGAAGGCCAGAAAAAACTTGGACCAGGCATCCTGCCGGCCGATGTGCACCAGCTCGTGGCGGAAGATGAAGGCCAGTTCCTCCGGGCTGTACTGCTTTTCGGGCAGCACCACCCGGGTGGAGCGCTCAAAGAGACCGATGGAAAGGGGCGAGGCCACCACGGGCGAGCGCACCAGACGGAATTTCGGCTTTTGGAAGCGGGCGGCCGCCACCTCCGAATCCCAGACCGCAAGTACCGCCGGGTCCTCTTCCGGCCGGGCGGCGCGGAGCACATGACGGCGAAAGCGCAGGTGGGAAGCGATTTTGAAAAGCATCACCGCCGCCGCGCCCGTGGCCCACACCACCAGCAGCACCCCCGCCGTGCCCATGGGCAGGCGCAGCGTCAGCGCCGGGGCGGGCAGTTCCATGAAACTCTGCTGGGTGAGGTAGAGATAATTCGGGATGAGCCACAAAGCCGCGCAGGCGGTGGCGCTGAAGTGCCGGCGCAGAAAGGGCAGCAGCGCCAGCAGGATCAGATAGTAGACGCTGATGTGCAAAAACAGGCTGAAGAACATGGAGAGGATGGACTGCTCCACCCCCGCGGGGCGGACGATGAGCATCACCGCGGCGGTGCCAAGGACGAACACCGGCAGGATGACGCCCGAAACAAGGGGCAGATACCGCTGGTGCTTTCGCTCCGGGTCAAAGGTATCCTCCACGTTTTTGTTCCGATGGACCGCCCAGCAGAAGCACCCGCCCATGAGCAGGGCGAACAGCCCGCGCATAAACAGTTCCGTGCTCATAGCTCGTCCCTTTCCAGCAGACGGCGCAGCTCGGCCAGTTCCTCCCGGCTGAGGCCGCTGTCGCACAGAGCGGCGGCGAAGGCGGGCAGGCTGCCGCCGCAGAGCTTCTCCAGAAAGCGGCGGCTCTGCTGGGCCAGATACTCCTCCCGGCTGACCAGCGGGATGTAGCGGGCGCTGCGGCCCTGCTTTTCGATGCGCACAAAGCCCTTGTCCGCAAGGCGGGTGAGCACCGTGAGCAGGGTGGTCAGGGCCATGGGGTGGGTGTCTTTGAGCTTTGCGTCGATGTCCGCCCGGGCCACGGGCGCTTCGCAGGCCCACACGGCCTGCATCACCTCCAGCTCGGCGTCCGGCAGGCGGCGGATGGTCTTGTCCACAGAAAGCCCTCCTTTGCTCTACAAATGTAGTTCTATTTTTATTCTATATTTGTAGAGCAAGTTTGTCAACCCCTCAATACAGGCCGTTGAACCGGGGCAGCGGATAGTTCTGCTCAAAATCGCGGCAGTGCTCCAAAAAGGCTTTGGCCACCGCGGGCAGGTATTTGTCCTTGTGATAAATGATGCGAAACTGGCGGCAGAAATCCAGCCCCTCCACCTTCACCGAGACCACCAGCCCCCGCTCCACCGCACTCACGATGAGCCGCTGGGGCAGCACCGAGATGCCCAGCCCTTCGATCACGGCGTTCACCAGCGCCGTGGTGGACATGGCCTCCCAGGCGGGCGTGACCGAAAAACCCGCCTGCTCGATGGCGCGGTCGAATTCTTCCCGGGCGCCGCTGCCCTTCTCCCGCAGAAGAAAGCGCTGGGCGCGGAACTGCTCCACCGTGATGGTCTCGCCCTGGCGGAAAGGCCCGCCCGCCGGGCAGATCACCGCCAGATGGTCCTCCATGTAGTTCTCGCTCACCAGCGACGGGTCGCGGGGCACGCCCTCCACCAGCGCGAAATCCAGCTCGTTTTCCATGATCTTTTCGCTGAGGGCCTCGGTGGGGGCCACCTGCGCCCGTATTTCCAGCCCCGGATGCAGCGAGAGGAAGGTCTTGACGTAGCTGGGCAGAAAGCGGGAGCCCACCGTGATGCTGGCCCCCACCCGCAGCACACCCAGGTGCCCCCAGTCCCGCAGGGTCTGTTCCATGTCGTCGAACATGGTGGAGATGTGGCTGGCATACTCCCGGAAGCGCTTGCCCGCCTCGGTGATGCTCAGCCGCCGGCCGATGCGGTCGAACAGGGCCACGCCGTAATAGTCCTCCAACTCCCGGATGGCAAGGCTCACCGCCGGCTGGCTCATGTGCAGAAGCTCGGCGGCTTTGGTGGTGTTCTCCCCCGCTTCGCACACGGCGAGGAAGATGTTGATGTGCCGGATGGTCATGGCGTCCTCCTTATATATCGTTTTACTTATCGTTTATATTTAATTATAGTATTTTTCATATTATCGCGCAAGGCGTATACTGAGGTGCGAAGGAGGGATCTGCTTGAAATCCAAACTGAAGAAATACGCGACTTTGTTCCTTTCCACCTTTCAGCTCAGCGCCTTCACCTTTGGGGGCGGCTTCGTCATCATTCCGCTCATCCGCAAAAAATTCGTGGAGCAGCTGGGCTGGATCGGCGAGGAGGAGATGCTGGACCTGGCGGCCATCGCCCAGTCCTCGCCGGGGGCCATCGCCGAGATGACCCCCGGGCCCATCGCCATCAACTCGGCCACCTTTGTGGGCATCCGGGTGGCGGGCATCCCCGGCGCGCTGCTGACGATGGTGGGCACCGTCACGCCGCCACTCATCATCATCTCGGTCATCTCGCTGTTCTACGCCGCCTTCCGGGACAACGTGTTCGTGAACATGGCCATGTGCGGCATGCTGGCCGGGGTGGCCGCCGTCATTCTGGACGTGGTGCTGCGGCTGGCGAAGGACATCTTCCGCCAGAAACGGGTGCTGCCGGTGCTGATCCTGGCGGGCGCCTTCGTGGCCAACCGCTTTTTGAACGTGAACATCATCGTCATCATTCTGGCGTGCGCCACCTTCGGCGTGCTGGATCTTATGCGCCGTCAGCGCAGTGCAAAGGGGGCCGCGTGATGCTTTTCGCCCAGCTTTTCTGGAGCTTTTTCCAAATCGGACTGTTCAGCATCGGCGGCGGCTATGCCGCCATGCCGCTGATCCAGCAGCAGGTGGTGGACCAGCACGCCTGGCTGACCATGAACCAGTTCGCCGACATCATGACCATCGCTGAGATGACCCCCGGGCCCATCGCCATCAACTCGGCCACTTTTGTGGGCATCCGGGTGGCGGGGCTGCCCGGCGCCATCGTGGCCACGGCAGGGTGCGTGCTGCCCTCCTGCATCATCGTGCTGGCGCTGGCCTTCATCTACTATCATTTCTCCAAGCTGACGGCCGTGCAGGGAGTGCTGCAGGGGCTGCGGCCCGCCGTGGTGGCCATGATCGCCAGCGCGGGGCTGTCGCTGCTGGTGCTGGCGCTGTTCGGCGGGCGGGAGCTGAGCGTGGGCCCGCTGGGGCTGGACACCGTGGCCGCCCTCATCTTTGCCGCGGGCTTTCTGGTGCTGCGCCGCAAGAGCGTGAACCCCATCTGGATCATGATGGCCTCCGGCGTTGCGGGCGTGGCCCTTTATTCCATCGTGTGAGGAGGCAAAAACCGTGAAATGCAAGCTTTTGTCGGGAATTCTGTATGGCGCGAAGGACAGCGCGCCCCTGGCGAAGATCCGGGGCAGCGTGTGCGGCCCGGAGAAGGAGATCACCGGGGCGGACGGCGCGCCGCTGTACACCAGCGAGATAAAACTGCTGGACGCGCCCGCCGGGCACAGCGGCGAGGTGACCTACCACAAATACGCCCTGACCGCCGCCGACGGCAGCTGCATCGAGGCAAGCCCCGCCTACAACCCGGAGTTCGACCCCGCGGCGGACGGCTGGCCTCTCTGCCGCCTGCCCCGGGCGGACCGGGCCATGCTGGCGCTGGGCAGCGCGCTGTACACCCTCATCATGCAAAACGCCGCCGGTGCGGTGGTGGCGCGCATCGTGCACCGGGGCGTGACCGGCGGCTGGGACATCGACGCCCCTTCCACCATGTCCGCCGGGCTGGTGTGCGGGCTGTATGTGTTCAGCCGGTATCTGGAGCGGGAAAACGAATTTTTGACCGTGTGAAACAAAAAAGCCCCCGACCGCCGTCGGGGGCTTTTTCTCTGTTATCATTCCCGGACCACGCGCACCGTTTCGATGCCGTAATAGCGGAAGACCGCGGCGGCGTCCGGGCTTATCTCCTCGCCGCTCACCACCACCGGCACCGCCGGGGGGCAGCCCACCGTGGGGGCGGCGCAGACGCGGCCCGCCGCAGCCGCCACCGGCACTTCCTCGGCGGGGGCCAGCAGTGCGGCGCGAATGCCCATGGCCTGCCGGGGGCGGGCCATTTGGGGCGGCGTTTGCGGCGCTTCGCTCCCCTGCCCTGCCGCCGCCAGGGCGGCGCGCACCTTTTCCAGGTCCTCCGGGCTGTTCTGGGGGCTGACCATCAGCACCAGGTCGTCCGGGTCGGCGTATTCGCACTCCACGCCGTTTTTGCGCAGGAAGTCGGCCAGCGCGTCTCCCCGCCAGCCACGCTTTGAGGCATGGAGGGTCACCTTGAGGGGCTCGCTTTCCGCCACGGCCCAGCCCTGGGCCGCAAGGTCCGCTTTGAGCGCTTCCACCGCCCGGACGCAGGCGGCCAGCTTTCGCCGGGCCTCGTCGGCCAGATAGCGGTTGCAGGCATCCAGCGACTGCAAAATGAGATAGGACGGGCTGGTGGAGCCGAACAGCGACAATGCCGCCCGCACCTCCCCTGCCTCCGCCTTCAGAAGGCCATGGCCCAGGTGGAGGCAGGCTCCGCCGGTGAGCACCGGCAGGGTCTTGTGGGCGGAGTCACAGCAGAGGTCCGCCCCCTCGTCCAGCGGGTGGGCGGGCGCGGGCAGGAAGTGAAGGTAGGCCCCGTGGGCGTTGTCCACCAGAAGGGGCGCGCCGTGGGCGTGGCAGACCTTTGCCAGGGCCGCCACCGGCTGCACATTGCCCAGATAGTCCGGGCTGGTGATGTACACCGCCGCCGGCGCTTCGGGCAGGGCCGCCAGGGCGTTTTCCAGCCCTTCGGGGGTCACCGGGCAGGCCAGCAGCGAATAGGGCCGGGGCCAAAGCCAGCGCACATCCGCGTCCAGCAGGGCCGCCGCGTGCAGGAAGGACTTGTGGGCGTTGCGGGCGGCCAGCACCACCCGGCTTTTGCTCTTCTGCAGCGCGAGGCAGAGCATGGCCCCAATGCACTGGCTGGAGCCGCCGGCGGAGTAGAAGGTGGCCTTTGCCCCGAACAGGGCGGCGGCGTTCTGCTCGCTTTGGGCGATGACGCCGCCCGCCTCATAGAGGCTGTCGGCTCCCGCAATTTCGGTGATGTCCCGCCCTTCGCAGCCCAAGGGGCCTTTGCCCTTGTGGCCGGGCATGTGCAGGCGGGCGATGCCGCTCTGTTCATAGGCGGCGACGAAGTCGCAGACGGGGGTCTTCATCCCAGTTCGCCCAGGGCGATCTGGAGCATGATGGCGCACTCGATGCGCTTTTTGAACAGCTCGCAACCCTGCTTATAGACGCCGCCGATGCTGCCGGTGGCGTGGTAGGCGTTGGCGGCGCAGCCGCCGGAGCAGTAGAGGCGGGCCCAGCAGTCCCGGCACTCAGGGCGGGAGTAGGCGTTGCAGCCGCGGAACTCCTCACGCACGGCCTCGTTGGTCACGCCCTGCCAGATGTCGCCCAGCTTGTAGGCCTCCTCGCCCACGAACTGGTGGCAGGGGTAGAGGTCGCCCCAGGGGGTGACGGCCACGTATTCGGTGCCGCTGCCGCAGCCGGACAGGCGCTTGTAGATGCAGGGGCCGCCGGTGAGGTCCAGCATGTAGTGGTAGAACACAAAGGGCTTGCCCGCCTTTTTGCGCTCGATCATCTCGATGGCCAGCTTCTCGTACTCTTTCAGCACCACCTGGATGTCCTCGTCGGTGAGGGCGGCGGGGTCGTCCGGCGCGCAGACCACCGGCTCCATGCTCAGCCGGTCGAAGCCCAGGTCGGCCATGTGGAACACGTCCTTGGTGAAGTCGGGGTTGGCGTGGGTGAAGGTGCCCCGCATGTAATACTCTTTGTCGCCCCGGCGGCGCACGAACTCCTGGAACTTGGGCACGATGCGGTCATAGCTGCCGTTGCCGGCGTAGTCCACCCGCAGGCGGTCGTGAATTTCCTTGCGGCCGTCCAGGCTGAGGACCACATTGTTCATTTCCCGGTTGGCAAAGTCGATGACGTCGTCGTCGATGAGCACGCCGTTGGTGGTGAGGGTGAAGCGGAAGTTCTTGCCGCACTGCTTCTCCCGCTGGCGGGCGTAGGCCACCAGCTGCTTGACCACGTCCCAGTTCATCAGCGGCTCGCCGCCGAAGAAGTCCACCTCCAGGTTGTGCCGGGAGCCGGAGTTCTCGATGAGGAAGTCCAGCGCGCGCTTGCCCACGTCCAGGCTCATCAGCGCCCGCTCGCCGTGGTACTTGCCCTGGCTGGCAAAGCAGTAGGAGCAGTTGAGGTTGCAGGTGTGAGCCACATGCAGGCACATGGCCTTGATGACGTTCTCCCGCTTGCCCTTGAACTGGCCGGCAAGGTCGGCAAAGGTGTCCGGGCTGTAAAGCTTGCCCGCGGCCTCGAGGCCCTTCACGTCGTCGAGGCAGGCGCGCACTTCCGCCTCGGTGACGCCCTCGCGGTCCTTGTATTTTTCGCACACGCGGCGGATGAGCTCCTCTTCCGGCTCGTTTTTATAGCCGGCGATGAGGTCATAGGCCACCTCGTCCACCACGTGGATGGCGCCGGAGCAGGTGTCCAGCACGATGTTGTAGCCGTTGAGCTGGTATTGATGGATCATTGTATCCTCCGAATTTAAGCACAAAAAAGCCGCCTTATCGTTCGGCGGCTTTCCTGGAAGTTTAGAAGTTTACTTGTCAGCGTTCTCGCACTTCTGGTTCGCAACACCGCAGGAGGTCTTGCAAGCGGACTGGCAGGAGGTCTGGCACTCGCCGCAGCCGCCGTTCTTGGCGCTCTCGCAGAGGTTCCGGGTCTCGATGGTCTTGATTCTTTCCATAACGACATCTCCAGTTGTTCAGCATATTTTGCTGCCGGGCCGCGGCAGCGGCCAAAGCACACAATCGATACGCGCAAAGTATAGCATGAAGACGGCGGATTGTCAAGGAAGGGCGGCGCCCCGGCGGCGGCAAAAAGGCAGTTGACAGCGGCTTGCGGCGGTTTTATTCTGTAAGTAGCAAATTAGCGCGCAAAGGAGGCCTTCTGCCATGTTCACACCCAAGTTCATCGACCCGCTGGAATACGCCGGCACCATCGCCAAAGCGCTGGACCCCGGCGTGCTGCTGACCACCCGGGCAAAGGGCAGGACCAACACCATGACCATCGGTTGGGGCACCATCGGCGTGGAGTGGGGCCGCCCGGTGTTCGTGGCCTTTGTGCGCACCCACCGCTTCACCCACGAGCTGCTGGAAGAGAGCGGCGAGTTCACGGTGAACGTTCCCGTGGGCGTTTTTGACAAGCGCATCCTGGGCCTGTGCGGCGCCCGCACCGGGCGCAGCTGCGACAAGTTCGCTCTGGCGGGGCTGACCGCCGTGCCGGGCCAAAAGGTGGCCGCCCCCGCCATCGCCCAGCTGCCCCTGACGCTGGAGTGCAAGGTGATCTACCGCCAGCATCAGGAGGCCGCCGCCATCCCGCCCGCCATCCGGGAGAAATACCACCCCCAGGACGTGGAGCCGGATTTTCACGGGCGCAACCGGGATTTTCACACCGCCTATTACGGCGAGATCGTGAGCGCCTACATTCTGGAATAAAAAAAGGCCCGCAGCCGCGGGCCTTCGTTTTATTTTTCGTAGTAGAAGCAACCGATGCCCACCGCGCCGGGGCCGGTGTGGCAAGCGATGCTCAGAGAGAGGGGCGCCGAGTGCACCCGGCAGCGGGGCAGGCGGCTCTGGACGTACTTCTGCCACTTCTTGCCCAGTTCGGGGTCGCCGCTGTAAGCCGTGCCGATGTGCAGGTTCATGCCGTTGAAGCGGCCGGTGATGTCGTCGCAGATGGCGTCCAGCATCTTTTCCACCGCCTGATGCATGCCCCGCACCTTGGCGTAGGCGTCGATCTTCTCCCCTTGAATCTGCAGCACCGGCTTGATGTTCAGCACCGTGCCGATGGCGGCGGCCGCCGGGGTGATGCGCCCGCCCTTTTTCAGGTATTTGAGGTCGCTGCAGGTGATGTAGATGCTGGCGTCCAGGGCGTGCTGTTCCAGCTGGGCCTTCACCTGGGCGGCGGTGAGGCCGCGCTTGACCAGGCGCTTTGCGTCCAGCACCGACTGCAGCTGGGTGAGGGAGATGCGCTTGTTGTCCACCACCTGCACCCGGCCGTCGTAGTCTTCGGCCAGGGCCGCGGCCGCCGCGCAGGAGCCGCTGAGGCCGCTGGTCATGGGGATGTAGACCAGCTCGTCGTGGTCCGCCAGCAGCTTTTCCCACAGCTCCGTCACATCCGCCGGGCTGGGCATGCTGGTGGTGATGTCCGCGCCTGCCGCCTGGGCCTTGTAAAAATCCGGCGCGGTGAGTTGTACGCCTTCGTACAGCCACTCGCCGTTCACCGAAAAGGGCATCGGAACCACATGCACCCCCATCTTGCGGGCCTGGCGTTCAAAGATGCCGCTGTTGCTGTCCGTCACGATCGCAATCTTCATGCTCCTGCACCTTGTCCTGACAAATCTGTGTGGCCGGCCTGACGCCGGCGGGTCCGTACCATTATTGTTTAATGCTATCATCCGGGGGGCCGTTTGTCAAATCGGGCGGCCAAAAAGCTCTGGCACATCCCCGGGTTTTGTGCTATATTTATAATGAAGTTTTATGCGCTGAACGCAAAGGAGCAATTCCCGCATGACCTACCGCTTGAACGACAACGCCGGCGACTCCATCGCCGTGCCGCAGCTGGTGTTCCGCCATCTGGACCGGGCCGGCGGCGACCCGGTGCGGGTGGCCTTGTACATCATTGCCACCCGCTGCACCGACCCCAAGACCATCGCCCACGATCTGAAACTCAAGACGGTGGCCTCGGCCAGCAGCGCGCTGGAATTCTGGCACGGCGTGGGCCTGCTGGAAAAGGAGCAGAGCGGCCCGTCCGCGCCGCCTCCTGTCGAAAAGGCCCCGCCCCTCACCGCCGACCAGCTGCGGATGGCCGCCCTGCGGGACCCCACCGTGTCCATGCTGGCTAGCGAGGCCCAGACCTGCCTGGGCAAGGCGCTGGGCCAGAAGGACATCCAGCGGGTGGTGTCGCTGTATGTGAACGAGAGCATCCCCGCCGAGGTCATCCTGCTGTGCGCGGCTTACAACGCCGGGCGGGGCCGCCGCTCGGTGGCGCAGCTGGAGCGGGAACTGGACCGCTGGGCCCAGGAGGGCGTGGCCAGCGGCGAGGACGCCGAGCGCCATCTGCAGCTGCTGGAGGACCGGGCGCGGCATGAGCGCACCGTAGCCGAGCTGCTGGGCGTGCCCGCCGAGGACCTGACCATGGCGGACAAGAACTGCGTGCGCCGCTGGTACGAGGAATACCGCTTTGACGACGCGATGGTGGCCGAGGCGGTGCTGCACGCCGGGGCGGGCAAGGACGCGAAGTACGTCAACGGCATCTTGAAGAGCTGGCACGGAAAGGGCTGGCGCACCCTGGCGGACACCCGGGGCGCCGGCGGGCTGGAGGGCAGCAACATCCGGGTGGACCGGGCAGCCCCCAGCGGCAACGACATCCTGCGCCGGGCGCAAAACCGCCCGCTGCGGCTGAAACGGGAGGACTGAACCTATGCGCACGAAAACGGAACTGTTGAGAGAAGCGCAGCGCCAGACCGCCAGCGCCCGCCAGCGGGCCATGACCCTGGCGGCACGACGGCGGCAGGCCGCGGCGGCGGCCATCCCCGAACTGGAGCCGCTGGAGGACAAGGTGCGCTCGCTGGGCATCCGGCTGGTGCAGCTGGCCGCGGCGGGCGCGAAGGAAGAGGAGCAGAACGCCGCCCGCACCGAGCGCGCCGCCGCCCAAAAGCAGCTGGAAACGCTGCTGGCGGACCACGGCTACGGCCCCGCCAGCCTGGAGCCGGCCTTCGAGTGCCCGGTCTGCAAGGACACCGGCGTGGTGAACGGGCGGATGTGCGCCTGCGTTTCCCGCCGGGCCCGGCAGCTGCGGCGGGAGGAGATCGCCAAAGAGTCGCCCCTGTCCCTGTGCGGGTTCGACTCGATGGAACTGCGCTACTATCCGGACGAGCCGGACGAGGCCACCGGCGTGAGCATCCGCACCGAGATGGCCGAGACGCTGGCCGCCCTGCGGGACTACGCCGAGAGCTTTGACATGAAGAGCACCAGCCTGCTGCTTTGCGGCAACGCGGGCCTGGGCAAGACCCACGCGGCGCTGGCCATTGCCCAGACGGTGCTGGAAAAGGGCTTTGACGTGGTGTACATCAGCGCCCAGAGCCTGTTCGGCCAGCTGGAGCGGGACCGCTTTGCGGACGACTGCCCGCTGATGGAGGCAGTGCTGGAAGCGGACCTGCTGGTGCTGGACGATCTGGGCACCGAGTATGTGAGCCCCTATGTGCTCAGCTGCTTTTACAACCTTTTGAACACCCGCCTTTTGGAAAAGCGGCCCACCGTTTACACCACCAACATCGTGGACGGCAAGGCCTTTGAGGCCCGCTACACCGAAAAAATCGCCAGCCGCCTGGGCGGCAGCTGCGAGCCGGTGCTGTTTCTGGGGCAGGACATCCGCAAGCTGAAAAGCATGGAATAAACAAAAGCAAAGGACGTATCGCGAGGAATGAAAGAGAATATCATGGGCACAAAGCCCGTTGCGCCCCTTCTGCTGGGCATGGCCTTCCCCATCATGATCAGCATGCTGGTGCAGGCCCTTTACAACATTGTGGACAGCATCTTTGTGGCGCGGCTGTCCGACGCGGCGCTGGCCGCCGTGAGCTTTGCCTACCCGGTGCAGATGCTGACCATCGCCGTGGCGGTGGGCACCAGCGTGGGCGTGAACGCCCTTTTGAGCCGCCGGCTGGGCGAGGGCAACCGGGAGGCCGCCGACAAGGTGGCCCACAACGGCATGCTGCTGATGTTTTTCAGCTGGCTGGCCTTTGCGGTGTTCGGGCTCTTCTGCTCGGAGCTGTTCTTCAGCTTCTTCACCACCAATCCCGCCATCGCCGCCGACGGCGCGGCCTATCTGCGGGTGTGCCTGGTGTTCAGCCTGGGCATGTTCTTCCAGATCTGCCTCGAGCGGCTCATCCAGGTGACCGGGCGCACGGTGTTCCAGATGCTGAGCCAGATGTCCGGCGCCATCGTCAACATCATTCTGGACCCCATCCTCATCTTCGGCCTGCTGGGCGCGCCGAAGCTGGGGGTCTTAGGCGCGGCGGTGGCCACCGTCATCGGCCAGTGGTTCGGCTGCTGCGTGTGCTTCATCCTCAACCTCAAGTTCAACAACGAGGTGCGGCTGCACTGGAAAAAGCTCAGGTTCGACGGCCCCACCGTGGCGGGCATCTACGACGTGGGCCTGCCCAGCATCATCATGCAGAGCATCAGCAGCGTGATGAACTTTGGCATGAATAAAATTCTCATCGGCTTTTCCGAGACCGCCGTCTCGGTGCTGGGCGTTTACTTCAAGCTGCAGAGCTTCGTGTTCATGCCCGGTTTCGGCCTGACCAACGCGCTGGTGCCCATCGTGGGCTACAACTACGGCGCGCGCCGCAAGGAGCGCATCCTCTCCGCCATCAAGGTGTGCATGGTGGCCATGTTCTGCGTGATGGCGCTGGGCACCGTCATCTTCCAGCTGTTCCCCGGCCAGCTTCTGGCCATGTTCAGCGACGGCGGCGACCTGGGCCACATCGGCCAGCCGGCGCTGCGCATCATCAGCCTGAGCTTCCTGTTTGCCGGCGTGGACATCGTGTTCAGCAGCCTGTTCCAGGCCGTGGGCGAGGGGCTTCTGAGCCTTTTGATGAGCGCCTTCCGCCAGCTGGTGCTGCTTTTGCCGGTGGCCTGGCTGCTCAGCCTCACCGGCAACCTGGACGCGGTGTGGTACAGCTTCTTCATCGCGGAGGTGTGCGCGCTGGTGCTGGCCACCCTTTTCTTCCGCCGCACCTACAAGAACAAAATCCAGCGGCTGGAGACCATCGAATTCAAATAAACGCCAGACACAAAAGCCGCCCGCGCACGGAGCACCGTGCGCGGGCGGCTTTTCTTTTTGTTCTGATTCAGCTGCGCTTCAGCTTTTCCAGCGCCTCTTCCAGGGCCAGGGAGATCTGGTCCGGGCAGGAGGTGGAGCGGGGGCCGCAGGTGGTGCCCCGCATGCGGCGGATGGCGTCGGCGGCGTCCATGCCCACCAGCAGGCTGCTGACGCCCTTCAGGTTGCCGTTGCAGCCGCCCACCACTTCGATGCTGTGGATGGTGCCGTCGTCGTTCAGGGTGACAGTGGTGCTGCGGGAGCAGGTACCGCTGTTTTTGCGGGTGTGGGTGATCATTTTGGTTTCCTTCTCTCTTTTTATGCTTTCTTCGCTTTTGCCAGTTCGTTCAGCCGCAGCACTTCCTCGTCGGTGCAGCGGCAGAGGCCCAGCCGCCGGGGCTTGCCGGCGTGGATGCCGTGAAAGTCGGTGCCGCCGGTGGTGACGAGGCCGTACTTTGCGGCCAGCCGGCGCAGCTCCTCTTTATCCTCGGGGGTGTTGCGGGGGTGCTCTATCTCCACCCCGTCGATGCGCCCCGCGGCGGCCAGCTCGGCCACCAGCTCCATGCTGTTGTAGACGCTGGGGTGGGCGAACACCGCCACGCCCCGGGCGGCCTTGATGACCGCCAGGACGTTCTCCACCGGCTCATACTCCGGGTTGTGGAGCACCTTGCCGCCCTTGGCCCCGAAGAGGGTCTTGTAGTCCTGCTGGTAGATGCCGTCCACCAGACCGTACTCATAGAGCACCCGCATCAGGGTGCTTTTGAAGATGACGCCGCCGCCCGCGTCCGCCATGCGGCGGGCGTCCTCCAGTTTGAACTGGGGGTAAATCTCTTCCAGCTCTTTGGCGCTTTGGGTGCAGACGGCGTTGCGCCGGTCGGCCATCAGGCGGCAGTGGCCCGCCAGTTCGGGGCTGTCCTTATCCGGCCAGTAACACAAAATGTGCACCTGCCGTTTGCGCTCATAGTCGTAGGCGGTGAGCTCGGTGGCGGGGATGAGGTCCACCCCTTCCACCGTGGGGTTTTCATAGGCGTATTCCACCGGCAGCAGGGTGTCGTGGTCGGAAATGGCCAGCCACGCAAGGCCCGCCCGGGCCGCCAGCTTGGGCAGCACGGGAGCGGGCAGCGCCCCATCGGACCAGGTGGTGTGGGTATGCAGATCGCCGGCCATGGTGTCCACCTTCCTTTTGGTCTTCAGCCGTGCTTGTAGTAGTTGATGAGGCAGCCGTCCAGCAAGATCTGCCGCTCGTCCGCCGTGAGGGGGGCGATGGAGAGGCTGAAGGCCTTGGGGCCGTTTTCGCCCAGCACATAGGCGGGGATGCTCTCCAGCCGGTCCTCGGCCAGCAGCGCCCGCGCGCCGGGGATGAGGATGTAATCGCCCAGGCCGAAGGGGGTGGGGCCGTCCAGCTGGAAGGGCAGCATGCCCCAGTTGATGAGGTTGGAGCGGTAGCGCTTGGTGGCGTACTCCACCGCGATGTTGGCCCCCGCGCCCAGCACCCGCTGGCAGCTGGCGGCCTGCTCACGGGCGGAGCCGTCGCCGGGCTTCACCGCGTAGATGGTGCTGGCGATGGCCAGATCGTTCCAGGTGAGGGCCTCGCAGCCGGGCACGGCGCGCACCTTGGCCAGCAGCTCGTCGCTGCCCTTGCCGGCGGCGCGGTCAGCCTCCTCGGCCTGCACCGCCTTGGCGCGGCCCACATAGGCCGGGTCCTTGCGGCTCAGGGTGAACTCCGCCAGACCCAGGGGGTTGGAGCGGTAGCTGCTGGTCTCGCCGCTGGGGATGAGCTCATCGGTGGTGGTCACCGGGTCGGTGATGTAGCTGGTGACCTTCAGCAGCAGGTTGTCGGCCAGGGGCTGGATGGCGGGCCAATCCTTGATGTTGGGCCCCAGGCGCAGCAGGCTGTCGTAGTCGCCCTTGCCCCAGCCGTTGTAGACGCGGCTGCGGTAGCTGGAGTCGTCGAACTCGTACTCGGGGATGTGGGGCTCATAGTCGATGTCGGTGGCGGGGGTGAGGATGCCGCCCATGCGGGTGGTGGCGGCGATGGAACGGGCGTCCATCAGCGCCACACCGGCGATCTGGCCGTTGCCGGGCTTGGAGCCCTCGCGGCTGGGGAAGTTGCGGGTGGTGTGGCGGATGGACAGCGAACCGTTGGCCGGCACGTCGCCCGCGCCAAAGCAGGGCCCGCAGAAGGCGGTGCGCACGGTGGCGCCGCCGGCCATCAGGCTGGCCAGGGCGCCGTTCTTCATCAGCGCCATCATGGTGGGCTGGCTGGAGGGGTAGACGCTGAGGGCGTACTCCCCGTTGCCGCCGGTGTGGCCTTCCAGAATTTGAGCGGCCTCGCAGATGTTGGAGTAGGTGCCGCCGGCGCAACCGGCGATGACGCCCTGGTCCACCCGCAGGCGGCCGTTCTCGATCTTGCTCACAAGGTCCAGCTTGACCTTGCCGCCCACCAGCGCGGCGCAGTCCTCCTCGGTCTTGTGCAGGATGTCGGCAAGGTTTGCGTTCAGCTCCTCGATGGTGTAGACGTTGGAGGGGTGCATGGGCAGGGCGATCATGGGCCGGACTTTGTCCAGCGCCACTTCCACCACGCCGTCGTAGTAGGCAAGGTCCGCCGGGGCCAGAGGCTTATAGTCCCCTTCCCTGCCGTGGACGGCCAGATACTTCCGGGTGGCCTCGTCGGTGACCCAGATGCTGGACAGGCAGGTGGTCTCGGTGGTCATCACGTCGATGCCGCTGCGGTATTCCAGCGGCAGGCTGGCCACGCCGGGGCCCACGAACTCCATGACCTTGTTCTTCACATAGCCGTTGGCGAACACCGCGCCGATGATGGCCAGGGCCACGTCCTGGGGGCCCACGCCGGGCACGGGCGCGCCGGTGAGGTGCACCGCCACCACGCCGGGGCAGGCCACGTCGTAGGTGCGGTTCAAAAGCTGCTTTGCCAGCTCGCCGCCGCCCTCGCCGATGGCCATGGTGCCCAGCGCGCCGTAGCGGGTGTGGCTGTCGGAACCCAGGATCATCTTGCCGCAGCCGGCGTACATCTCCCGCATGTACTGATGGATGACCGCCAGATGGGGCGGCACGTACACGCCGCCGTACTTCTTGGCGGCGGACAGACCGAAGAGGTGGTCGTCCTCATTGATGGTGCCGCCCACCGCGCACAGGCTGTTGTGGCAGTTGGTGAGCACATAGGGCATGGGGAACTTGGTGAGGCCCGAGGCGCGGGCGGTCTGCACGATGCCCACGAAGGTGATGTCGTGGCTGGCCATCGCGTCGAATTTGAGTTTCAGGGCGTTTTCGTCGCCGCTGTGGTTATGGGCCTGCAGGATGCCCCAGGCGATGGTGCCTTTGCGGGCGTTCTGCCGCGCGGCCTCGTCAAAGCCCAGCGCCGCCAGGGCGGCGGGGACATTTTCATCGGCGGGGACCCACTGACCCCGGGCGTAGTACATTCCGGTCTTGGAGCAAGTGACCATGGGAAGCCTCCTTTATGCCCGGCGCGCCGGGCTGCTTTTTCTGTCGCTATCTGAATATTATACCATATTTGCCGCCTGTTTCAAAGCGTTCTCGTCATTCCACCAGAAGAAGGCCGAAACAGTTCTGCGGCTGGATCTTGTCGGCCAGCGTTTCCACCGCCATGCCGTTGGCCCGGGCGGTGGCGAACACGTCGATGCCGCAGGCCTCCATGGAGGGGATGGCCCGCCCCGGGTGGCGGCATTCGGCCACGTTGCAGCTCTCGCACAAAAGGCAGGGGCCGCTGCCCAGGGCCACGGCTTTGTAACGGCCGTCCAGAAACAGCTCTTTCGCGGCAGCCAGGGCCAGGGGATTCACCGCCTCCATGGCGGGGCAGCAGAACAGGATGGCGGTGCCAAAGCAGTCGATCATCGCCTGCGTCTCCCGCCAGGCGGGGGCGTGGGGCGGGCAGCAGAGGTTTTTGCCGTAATAGGGGCAGCCATACTGGCATTTGAACGCCACCCAGGGGGCGGTGACGATGGTTTTGGGGTCGATGACCGCCGCCCGGGCCGCGCCGCCCCGGCGCAGAAGGGAAAGATATTTTTCCATGGTGTTCTCCTGTGTGTTTTCGTCAGGGCTGCTCTCCGGGCGGGTGAAGCACGCCGTCCGCGTCGAACCAGCCGCTCTCGCTGATGGAGTTGAGATGGTCCAGGATGCGGGCCTTCTCCCCCTCGTCGGTGAGGACGGAGGTGCGCCCGCCGGTCTGGATGCAGGGGATGAGGCGGGCGGTGGCGTTCTCCGCCCCCGGGCCGGTGAGGGTGACGGTGAGCAGGGCGGTGTCCACCGTTTCCATGTTGAACCAGAAGTTGCCCAGGCTGTACAGCACGGGCACGTCTCCCCGCCAGCCGGCCCCCTGCAGGATGTGGGAGTGGCTGCCCACGATGAGGTCCGCCCCCGCCTCGGCGAAGAGGGTGGCAAGGTCGGTCTGGGCCTGTTCCAGTTGGGTGCTGTACTCGGTGCCCCAGTGGACGTAGACCACCAGATAGTCGCACTGGCTGCTGGCCTCCTCGATGACCTGCACCGCCAGTTCCGGGTCATAGCAGCGCAGCACGCCGGGGCTGTCCGCCCCTGCCTCGGGGGTGAGGACGTACTTTTCCGCCCGGGTGCAGGCCACATAGCCGATGGTCAGCCCGTCCACCGTGAAGTAGCGGGGCGTCATGGCCTCTTCCAGGTCCGCGCCCGCACCAACATAGGCGATGCCCGCGTCAGAAAGGGTGGTCAGGGTGTCGGCAAAGGCGTCGGCGCCGTAGTCAAAGCAGTGGTTGTTGGCAAGGCCGACGATGTCCACCCCCAGCTGCTGCCATAGTTCCACATTCTCCGGGCGGGAGCAGAAGGTGAACTGCTTGCCCGCCATGGGGGCGCCCCGGTCGGAGAAGGCGAACTCGTTGTTGGAGAGGAGCACGTCCGCGCCGCGCATCTCTTCCAGCAGCAGCGGGTCAAAGCAGTCCTCCACGCCGGCGGTTTTGGCGTAGTGGAGCATATTGTACCAATCGTCGGCGAAGTTCACGTCGCCGGTGAAGGCCAGCGTCACCTCCGGCGCAGGCGTGGGCGACGGGCTGGGCGCAGGGCTGGCGGCCGGCGTTGGCGCAGGCGTGGGCGACGGGGCGGCGGGCTGCCCGCCTGCGCCGGGCGCGAAGGCTGCCGCGGCAAAGGCCCCGGCAACGCACACGACCCCCAAGAATATTTTTACCGCATCCAACGGATTTTTCATCGGCTCACCCGCCTTTGACTGTTTTCTTTAGTATATTGTCTTTTCCGCCCCGGTGCAAGGGGCCGCCGGGGTGGAAAAAGGATTTGACAATTTGCGGCCCAGCGGGTATAATAATCAGGTATTCACCCGCGGGGTTAGTACATCGGTAGTGCGTCGGCTTCCCAAGCCGAACAGGCGGGTTCGACTCCCGTACCCCGCTCCACGTCGGAATGGACTGCGCTCCATTCAAAAAGCCCGGTCAAATGACCGGGCTTTTCTCATACCGCTCCGTCATTCCTCCTTCTCCCCGTGAAATTTTGCTCCGCAAATTTTCACAGGGGCCCCGGCCGCCCTGGCGGGCGGCAATATATACGCTTTGTATCGCTTGCGGCGACTTTTTTTGCAAAAATCATCGCGCGCTCACTTCGCTGCGGCTCCTTCTCCCCGTGAAATTTTGCTCCGCAAATTTTCACAGGGGCCCGGCCGCCCTGGCGGGCGGCAATGCGCAAGCGTCATATCGCTTGCGACGATTTTTTTGCAAGAATCATCGCGCGCTCATTCTGCTGCTCCTCACTTCCCCGCAAAACTTTGCTTGCGCAAATTTTCACGGGGGCCCCGGCCGCCCTGGCGGGCGGCAATGCGCAGTCGGCATATTGCTTACGGCGTTTATTCAAGCAAAAAGCCCCGGAAGAACCTTCTTCCGGGGCTTTTCTCATTCTTTTAAGGCGCGCTCCAAAAGGTCCAGCAGGCTCTCGCTCACGGTGCGGCGGCGTGCCGGCCGGCGGGGCAGGCGCTTGTCCCGCTCGGGGCGGGGCTGGGCTTTCGGCGGGGCGGGCGGCTCGGGCAGGGGCTTGGGGAAGCTGTCGGCCTGGGCGCCCAGGGTCACCAGATTCTGCTCGGTCTCGCCAAGGGCGGTGTAGATGGCGCCGGTGGCCTTTTGCAGCCGCTCGGCGGCCTCGGCGATCTGCCGGTCCACCTGTTCCAGCTGGCTGCGCAGCAGCAGCACCGTGTCCGCCATCTGCTGGGCGCTTTGGCGGGCGGATTCCTGCTGGGTGCGGCGGGTCTGGTCAAAGCGGGCTTTTTCCAGTTCCAGCTCGCGCTGGGCGGCTTCCCGCTGCTGTTCCATCTGGCGTTGAGCGTCCGCCTTCTCCTGTTCCATCCGGCACAGGTCGGCCTGCTTTTCCTCTTCGAAGGCGCTGCGCTGGCGCTCCAGCTCTTCCCTGCCCTGCCGGGCTTTTTCCTCGCCTTCGGCGCGGGCGGCTTCCAGGTCCGCCAGGGCCTGTTCCAGCTGCTTGTGCTGCTGCTCCAGCTGTTCGGTGAGGCGGGCATTGTCCGCCCGCAGGACCACCGTCTCCTGCTCCTTGGTGAACAGGCGGCTCTTGTAGCCGTTGGCGGTCTCTTCCATGTGCAGCAGCTGCTCGCTGATGGCACGGGCGCGGCTCTCGGCCTCGCCAGCGCGCTTTTCCTCGCTGGTGAGCCTGTCGCACACTTCCTTGGTCTTTTCCAGAAGGACGTCGTTGTCCGCCTTGGCGTTTTCCAGCTCCTTGCGCAGGGCCTCGGCGGCTTGCTCCTGCTGCTTCTGGCTTTCCAGCGCTTTGGCGCTCAGCTCGTCGATGTAGGCAAGCACCTGGGCTTTTTGAAAGCCCATCAGAGACGTTTTGAACTCGCCGGGGGTGGGCTTGTCCGCCATGGTGCCGCCTCCTTTCGGTCAGTGTTCGGGCCGCTTATCTGCGGTTGTTCAGCAGGCCCATGATCTGGTTGAAGTAATCCTCGTCGTCGTCCTCGCTCTTGGTGGCGGCGGCGGGGGCGCTGGAGGCCGCGGCGCCGGCATCGCCGCTGAACACCGGCTGAGGCACGGTGTGCACCGGGGAGGCCTCGGTGGCGCGGGGCGCGGCCTGGGCGGGCGCGTTCTCAAAGCCGGTGGCCACAACGGTGACCCGCAGCTCGTCCGACAGGTTCTCGTCGAAGGTGGTGCCCCAGATGATGTTCGCGTCGGGATGGGCGGACTGGGTGATGAGGCTGGAGGCCTGCTCCACCTCTTCCAGGCCGATGTCCGGCGAGGAGGTGATGTTGATGATGACGCCACGGGCCCCGGCGATGGAGGTCTCCAGCAGGGGGCTGGAGATGGCGGCCTTGGCGGCGTTCTCCGCCTTGCCCGCGCCCTTGGCGCTGCCCACGCCCATGTGGGCATAGCCCGCATCCTTCATGATGCTGCGCACGTCGGCGAAGTCCAGGTTGATGAAGGCGGGGATGTTGATGAGGCTGGAGATGCTCTCCACGCCCTGACGCAGCACGTTGTCGGCGGCCTCGAAGGCGTTCATCAGGGTGATCTTCTCCTGGCTGATGAGTTTCAGACGCTCGTTGGGGATGACGATGAGGCTGTCCACATGCATCAGCAGCGCGGCGATGCCCTGCTCGGCCAGGCTCATCTTGCGGCGGCCCTCAAAGGCGAAGGGCTTGGTGACGATGCCCACGGTGAGGATGCCCAGGTCGTGGGCCACCTCGGCCACCACGGGGGCCGCGCCGGTGCCGGTGCCGCCGCCCATGCCGGCGGTGATGAAGGCCATCTGCGCGCCCTTCAGCGCGTTGGCAATCTCGTCCTTGCTCTCTTCGGCGGCGCGCTGGCCGATCTCGGGGTCGGCGCCGGCGCCGCGGCCCTTGGTCAGCTTGGTGCCGATCTGCACCTTCTGGGTGGCCTTGCTGTTCAGCAGGGCCTGCTGATCGGTGTTCATGGCGATGAACTCCACGCCCTGCAGCCCGGCGGCCACCATGCGGTTCACGGCGTTGCCGCCGCCGCCGCCCACGCCGATCACCTTGATGTTCGTAATATTCATCATCTCTTCATCGAGAATGAAAGCCATCTTGCAACTTCCCCCTAAGCGTTTTTATGCCACATCCAGCTGCGGGGCAGACTGTGCCACCGTAGAATGTAAAACTAATAATAGCATAGCAGACAGGCGGCAGAAATTCAAGTGGGAGGGGGTGGTGAATTTGCGGTTTTTTGCCCGCAGTTTGCCGTTTTCCGCCTTGGCCGGCAGCGGGCAAAACACAGCGGAGCAGGACGGGCATTCTGCGCCCGTCCCGCCCGTTTTCACTGCCGCCGGCAGACCGCGTCCGCCCCCAGCGAGCGCAGGGTGCCGGCAAGGTCGCCGTAGCCCCGGCGGATGTGCTCCAGGCCGAACAGGCGGCTCTCCCCCTCGGCGGCCAGGGCCGCCACCGCCAGCGCCGCGCCGCCCCGCAGGTCCCGGGCGGTGAGGTCCGCGCCCGACAGGCGCTTCACGCCCTCTATCTCCAGCGCGCGGCCGCAGCGCACCGCTTTTCCGCCCAGGGCGGAAAAGCCCTCGGCGCAGGCGAAGCGGTTTTCGAACACCGTGTCCTCCACGGCGCTGCGCCCGGCGGCGGTGAGCAGCGCCGCCGCCACCATGGGAGCCGCGTCGGTGGAGAAGGCGGGATACACCCCGGTGTAGACCCGGCCCACCCCTTTGAGCGGCCCCTCCCGGCTCACCGTCACAGTGTTCCCGCCGTGCTCGGCGGTGCAGCCCGCCCGGCAGAGGATCTCCATGGTGGGAGCCAGCGGCTCCCAGGGGCAGCCCAGCAATTTGACCCGGCCCCCGGCGCTGGCCACGGCGGCCGCCAGGGTTGCGGCCACGATGCGGTCCGGGATGGGGGTGTGGAGCGTGCCGTGCAGCCCCTGTACGCCCCGGATGCGCACCAGCGGCGTGCCTGCGCCCTGGATGTCCGCCCCGCAGGCGCTCAAAAAGGCCGCCAGGTCCGCTATTTCCGGCTCCGCCGCCGCGCCCCGCAGCACCGTCTCCCCCTTGGCCAGCACCGCCGCCATCAGCAGCGTTTCGGTGGCGCCCACGCTGGGCAGGCGCAGGCTGTAATCCACCCCGGAAAGCCCCTGGGGCGCGGTGACGGTGAGGCTTTCGCCCTGCCACTGTACCTTCGCGCCCATCTTCACAAGGCCGTCCAGATGGATGTCGATGGGCCGCGGGCCCAGCTTGCAGCCGCCGGGCATGGGCATGCTCACCCGCCCGCACCGGTGCAGCGCCGGCGCGAGATAGAACACCGAACTGCGCATGGCCCGCACCGGGCCTTCGGGCAGCGCGCCGCTGCCTCCCGCCCCGACCGCGTCCACCACAAGGCCCCGCCCCCGCCACTGGCAGCGGCAGCCCAGCGCGGTCAGGATGGCCGTGCTCTGCTCCACGTCCGAAAGCCGCGGCACCTGGGAGAGGGTGCTCTCCCCTTCGCACAGCAGCGACGCCGCCAGAAGCGGCAGCACGCTGTTCTTCGCCGCCGGCAGCCGCACCGTTCCCGACAGCCTGCGCCCGCCCTGTATCAACATGTATTCCGTCAATCTCCTTCGCCCCCCTCAAGCCGTTCCGTTGTGTCATGGCCCACTGTATGTTCCGGGGGCGGTTTTGGTGAAAAAAGCCCGCCGGGGCGGCGGAAAATCCTTCCGCGCACGCCCGGCGGGCATTTGCTAATATTTCTGCTGGCCCGCCTGACGGCTGACCGAGAGCACGATGCCCATCTCGCCCAGCAGCATCATCAGGCTGGTGCCGCCGGAGGAGAAAAAGGGCAGGCTGATGCCGGTGTTGGGGATGGTGTTGGTGACCACCGCCATGTTCAGCACCGCCTGCATCACCACCTGCACCGTGAAGCCCACGGTGAGCAGCGCGCCGAATTTGTCCGGCGCGTTCACCGCGATGGTGATGCCCCGCAAGAGCAGCAGCACGAACAGCAGTATCACAAGGCAGGCCCCGATGAAGCCCAGTTCCTCGCAGACGATGGAGAAGATGAAGTCGTTCTGGGGCTCGGGCACATAGAGGTACTTCTGGCGGCTGTTGCCAAGGCCCAGCCCGGTGGCCCCGCCGGAGCCGATGGCGTAGAGGCTCTGGATGGTCTGGTGACCGTCGCCCAGAGGGTCGGCAAAGGGGTCCAGCCAGCTGTTCAGCCGGTCGGCGGCGTAGGGCACAAGGTCCGGCAGGAACACCAGCGCCGCCGCCACCGCCGCGATGCCTCCCCCCGCCGCCATGGCGAACCACCGCATGCCGGTGCCGCCCACGAACATGAGCACCGCGCCGATGCCGAAGAGCAGCAGCGTGCCGGACAGGTGCGGCTCCAGCAGCATGAGCACCGCCAGCACCCCCAGGATGACGGCGAAGGGCAGCACCCCTACCGAGAACCGCTTCATGCGGGTGTGGTTGAGGGAGATGATGTGGCTGAACACCAGAATGACGGCGAACTTGGCGATCTCGCTGGGCTGCAGGGTGCCCAACGGCAGCACGATCCACCGCTTGCAGCCGTTGTATTCCGGCATGAAGAGCACCACCACCAGCAGCACCACCGAGAGGCCCAGCACCGGCCAGGCCAGCTTGTGGTAGATGTGGTAATCCACCCGGCTGGCGATGTACATGGCCGCGAGGCCCGCCGCGGCAAAGAGCAGCTGGGGCCGGATGTAGGCATAGGGAGTGCCCCGGCGGTACATGGCCACCGCGTAGCTGGCGCTGAACAGCATCACCAGCCCGAAGGCCACCAGCGCCAGCACCAGGATGAGAAAGGGCAGATCCATGGAAGGCTGGCCCGCGCCCAGCAGCTTTTCCAGCCAGGGCGGCAGGGGCCGTTTTTCCCGCTTTGGCCGGGCGCGGCGGTGCGCCGGTTTTGCGGCGGCCGGGGCGCGGGGGGCCGGGCTTTTTGCCGGGGACGAATGGTTTGGAGCGAACAGGCTGACCGCCTCCTTGCGTTGAGCATTGCCCTAACAGTGTGCGCAGGCTCTGCCCGGTTTAGTCCATCTTCACGTCCTCGTCGGCGGGCACGGTGTAGTCGTAGAAGGTCACGGTGACAAGGCTGCCCTGGGGCAGCTGCTCCCCCGCCGGGCTGCTCTGGCTCACCGCCACCGCCCCTTCCATCTCCGCCGCCCCTTCCGCCTTGATGTTCAGCCCGGCGGCGTGGAGGGTCTCGGTGGCCTCATCCAGGGTCTGCCCCGCCGCGCTGGGCACGGTGGTGACCTGACGGACGGCGTTTTCCTCGGTGTAGAGCAGCACGGTGGAGCCCCGGGGCAGCGTCTGGCCCACCGCGGGGTACTGGGCCCGGACGGTGTCGCTTTCGCCCACCACTCGGGCGGCAAAACCCGCCTCCTGCAGTTTTGCCGCGGCGGCCTCCGCCGGGAGCTCCGTCACGGCGGGGACCTGGTTTTCCAGCCGCTGCTGTTCCTCGGGGGTGTACTGGGGCTGCACGCCGTAGTAGCGCAGGGTCTCCTCGATGACCTGCGCCGCCACCGGGGCCGCCAGCGCGCCGCCGCCGTTCGCAAACGTGTGGGGCTCATCCAGGGCGATGAGCACCGCTATTTTGGGGTCGTCCGCCGGGGCAATGCCCACAAAGCTGGCGATGCGGGCCTCTTCGTCCTCCGAGTCCAGCTTCTGGCTGGTGCCCGTCTTGCCGCCCACCCGGTAGCCCGCCACATAGGCGTTTTTGCCGCTGCCGCCGTCCACCACGCCCTCCATCATCTGGCACATCAGGGCGCTGGTCTCGGGGCGGATGACCTGACGGCGCACCGTGGGCTCGGTGGTGCTGACCACGTTGCCCGCCGCGTCGGTTATCTTTTCCACCACATAGGGCTGCATCAGGTTGCCCCCGTTCACCACCGCGCAGACGGCGGTGATCATCTGGATGGGGGTTATCTTGCTGGACTGACCGAAGGCGCAGCTGGCCAGCTCCACCGGGCCCATGCGGTCGGCGGTGTAATACTCCGACTTCTTCGGCTCGGCAGGCAGGTCGATACCGGTGGCGCCCTGCAGGCCGAAGGCCTCGAAATAATCGCAGAAGTCCTGCACCCCCAGCCGCTGGCCGATCTGGATGAAACTCTGGTTGCAGCTGTTGGCCAGCGCCTGGGCCACCGTCTGGTTGCCGTGGCTCTTGTGGTTGGCGCAGTGGAAGGCGATGCCCGCCACCTTGTAGGCCTTGCCGCAATAGAAGGTGCTGGAGGGGGTGACGGCTCCGGTGTCCAGCGCGGCGGCGCAGGTGATGAGCTTGAACACTGAGCCCGGCTCGTAGAGGTCGCTCACCGCCTTGTTGCGCCACTGGGTCTGCTGGGCCAGCTGCAAGGCGGCGTCCCGCTCCTCGCCGGAGAGGCTGTCCACCAGGGCGCGGGCCTCCTCGTCCGCCAGCACCCGGGGCTCGTTGGGGTCGTAGTCCGGCTTTGTGGCGATGGCCAGCACCCGGCCGGTGTCCACCTCCATCACGATGCCCACCGCCCGCTGGCTCACGTTGTAGGCCTTGACTGCGTAGCTGAGGTAGTTTTCGAGGTAGTGCTGCACGTTCACGTCGATGGTGAGCTGGAGGGTGTTGCCCTGCACCGGGGCGATGTAGGTATCGTAGTCGGTGGGCATGTCGTAGCCCCAGGCGTTTTTTGCGCTGAGCACCCGGCCGCTGGTGCCGGTGAGCTGCTGGTCATACTCCAGTTCCAGGCCCGCCATGCCGGCGTTGTCCACGTTGGTGAATCCCAGCAGGCTGGCGGCAAAGTCCCCTTCCGGGTACCAGCGCTTGGTGTCCTCCAAAAGCAGGATGCCCTCCCACCCGTTTTCGGTGCAAAGCTGCCGCACCGCGTCGGCGGTCTGGCGGTCCGCCCGGCGCAGCAGCAGCGCGTCGTTGCTGGACCGCTGGGACAATATCCCATACAGCTCCTCGTACTCCATGCCCACCAACGGGGCCAGCGCCCGGCTGGCGGGCTCCACGTCCTCGTCCGCCATCTCCCGGGGCGAAGCGCGGATGGTCCAGCAGGTGGCGTTCACCGCCAGCGGCACGCCGTTCGCGTCCACAATGTCGCCCCGGGGCGCGGGGACCACTGTGTCCCGCAATTGCTGGCCGCTGGCCCGCCCGGCATAGAAATCGTGGTCGGTGATCTGGATGTACCACAACCGGGCGACCAGCCCGCCGAAGCACACCAGCGCAAAGAAGCCCGCCACCAGCCTTGTGCGCAGCTTCATGCCCCGGTCCTGGGCGGCCTTGAGCATCGGTTCCAAAGCCATGAAAAAGCCCCCTCTCCCCTGGCATTCTATGCGGGGAGAGGGGGCGGGTATGTGTTTGTCACAGCCCATAGCGGGCGGCCAGTTTGTAGAACCGGCAGTTGCTGACGATGCAGCGGATGAAGGCCAGGGGCAGCACGCACCAGCTGAAGATGGCGCAGAAGGCCACGTCGTCGGTGATGGACGGCATCACGACGAAGGAGACGGGCACCCAGATCACGCTGAGCACGGCGCAGGCGGCGGTGAGGGCAAAGCGCGTCTGCTTTGACTGGCGGAAGTACCATTTGCGGCCGGGCAGGGCGGCGGCCACAAAGCAGGCCAGCAGGCTGACCGTGCTGGCCGGGCCCACATTGAAGAAAAAGAGGGCCAGGAAAAACAGCTGGAACGCCCGCAGCGCCAGGACCCGCGTGGCGGGCAGCCAGCCCCGGGCCTGCATGCGCTGCACCAGCAGCGCCGCCACCACTCCCGCCGCGCCGCCCAGAAGGGCCAGCGGCAGGCGCAGAGCGATGTGCTGCCCGTCCAGGGCAGCCAGCAGCATGATCACCACGATCATGCCGATGACAAGGGCGGCAATGTTGCCCGGGCGGGCGGCTTCCTGTTCATTTTTCTTTTCCAGCACCTTCCACCGGGCCTGCCAGATGGGGCGCAGCAGGGCGAAAAGTTCCTCATGGAAGGCGTCCGGCGCGGGGCCGGAGCCCTCACCCAGTTTGGGCAGGCCATAGGCGTAGGCCAGGTCCACCGCCAGTTTTTCCAGGCAGGCGGGTTCGGTTTTGAGGAACTTGACCAGCGTTTCCAAAAATTCGGGGGCATGCTGAAGGGCGCGGAACTCCTCGCTTTCCAGCAGTTCCCGGGCCTGCCAGCGCCCGGCGTCGGGGCCGCAGGCCGCCCGCAGCTGGTCCACCAACTCCTGGGCCTGCTGTCGGCGCTGGCGGCTGACCTGCTGGGGCAGGTGGTCGAAGTCGAACTGCGGCTGCAGTCCCGGCGGCGTTTGCGCCGCGGGAGGCTGTTCTTCCTCGTCGCCCGGCTCCCGGGGCCGCGCGGGGGCGCGGCGGGGCGCGGTCTCGGCGGCGGAGAAGTCGAAGGTGGTCTGCTCCCCCGCCTGACGGGCGGCGGAGCCGTTTTTCTTCATCCAGGCAAGATAGGCCGCCTGCTCGGCGGCAAGGCAGCTTTCCCGGGTGCCGGCCACCGCCGGAGCCGCGGGCGCGGCGGCGGGACGTTTTTCGGCCTGGGGCGCCGCCGGGGCCGCCCGGCGGGAGCGCCGGGCGTACTGCGTCGCCTCCTGAAAGGCGGTGTGCAGCTTGTCAAAGCCCTCCGGGTCTTCCTCCGGGTGGCAGGCGCGGGTCTTCTCGGCATAGGCGTGCCGGATGGCCGCCAGGTCGGTGGTGGGCGAAATGCCCAGTATCTCCCAGAAATTCATTCCTCGTCCTCGCCGCTTTCGTCGTCAAAAAAGTCGTCCCAGTTCTGCTCGTCCAGGCCGCTGCCGGCCTCCAGCCGGTCCAGCATCTCCTTGCAGCGGCTTCTGGCCCGCAGGATGCGGGCGGGCTCCTGGCTGGCCAGTTCCTCCTGGAAGGCCTCCATCACCCGGCCCACCTGCTCGCGCACTTCGCCCAGGGTCTCTTTCCACAGGCGCTCGCCCCGGGCCAGCAGCAGGCGGTTCTCCTCCCGGTCTCGGGGGTGTATCTTCAGCTTTTGCAGCTGCTCCAGCCGCTTTTTGGCCTCGGCTTCGGAGAGGCCGCTGCCCGGCCCCACCAGCACCGCGCTGATGGCCTTGCCGGTGGAGAGGCTTTCGGCCTCCACTTCCAGGATGCCGTTGATGTCGTAGGTAAAGCGCACCGCCGCGCCCTCCTGCCCCGCAGGGCCGGGCGGCACCGGCAGGTCCAGCTCGCCCAGCTTGCGGTTGTCGGCGCAGTACATCGCCTCGCCCTGAAAGATCTGGATGTGCAGCTTGGTCTGGCCGGCGCTGACGGTGTAGTACTTTTCCACCTTGCTGGTGGGCAGGGCGCTGTTGCGCTCGATGATGGGGCTCATGATGAGGTTGTCCTCATCCGCCGGGTTATGTACCCCCACGCCCAGAGTGAAGGGGCACAGGTCGGTGAGCACCATCTGGCGCAGCTCGGCCTTGCGCTCCTTCATGGCGGCGTAAAGCCCCGCGCCCTGAGCCACCACCGTGTCCGGGTGGCCGGCGTCCAGCAGAGGCCGGCCCAGCAGATGGGACAGGTACTGGCGCACCACCGGCATCTTGCAGCTGCCGCCCACCGGCACCACGCCGTGCAGTTCCCGGGGGGCAAGGCCGCTGTCCCGCAGGGCCTTTTGCAGCGGGGTGCGCATGCGCCCGAAGAGGGTGGCTGCGTTTTCGATGAGCTTCTGGCCGGTCAGGCTCATGGAGCCCACAAGGCCCGGCAGGTCCAGCACCATCACCGCCATGGGGGCGGTGGTGAGGGTCTGCTTGCACTGCTCGGCCTGGGCCAGCAGGATGGCCCGCAAGCTGGGGTCCAGCGCGTCGTAATCGATGTTGTTCTCCTGGCAGTACATGTGGGCGATGGCCGCGTCCAGGTCGTTGCCGCCCAGCTGGTTGTCGCCGCTGACGGCCAGGATGTTCACCACGTTTTCAAAGCAGTCCACCACCGAGACGTCCAGCGTGCCGCCGCCGAAGTCGTAGACCAGAAAGGCCGCGTCCCCCTGGTCGGGGTCGTAGCAGGCCAGGGCCGCGGCGCTGGGCTCGTTGATGAGGCGCTCCACCCGCAGGCCCGCCAGCTTGCCCGCCCGCTTGGTGGCGGCGCGCTGGGAGTCGGTGAAATAGGCGGGCACGCTGACCACGGCCTCCTCCACCGGCTGGCCGAGATAGGCCTCCGCGTCCTCTTTCAAACGGCGCAGCACCAGGGCGGAGAGCTCCTCGGGCAGGAATTCCCGCCCGGCGAGGGAAAAGGTCCTGCCGGTGCCCATGGCCCGCTTGAAGGCGGCGGCGGTGCGCTCGGGGTGGGTGATGAGCCGCTCCTTGGCGGCTTTGCCCACCAGCACCTCGCCGTCCTCGTCGATGCTGACGACGCTGGGGGTGAGATATTCGCCGAAGGCGTTGGGCACAAGGCGGCTGGCGCCGTCCTTGTACACCGCGGCCAGGCTGTTTGTGGTTCCAAGGTCAATACCGATGATGGGCATGTCGTTCGTTCGCTTCCTCGTGTTTCGTTGTGTTCGTTCTGTTCATTCCAGGCCGATCTGCTGCGCGTATTCCAGCAGCAGCTCCCGCTCCAGGAAGGGGGTCTTTTTGCCCTTGCGGTCGCGGTAGGTCTCGTGGCCCTTGCCGATGACGGCGATCATGTCGCCGTCCTGGGCGTGGTCCAGGGCGTAGTGCAGCGCGTCCAGGCGGTCGGGGATCTCCACACAGGGCACATCGGGGCGGCCCTGGGCGATGCCGATCTTGATGTCCGCCAGGATGGCTTCCACTTCCTCGAAGCGGTTGTTGTCCTCGGTGAGGATGAGGAAATCCGCCAGACGGCTGGCCACCTCGCCCATGCCGTAGCGGCGCAGGCGGCTGCGGTCGCCGCCGCAGCCGAAGAGCACCACCAGCCGTTTGGGCTGGTAGGCACGCAGGGTGGTGAGCAGATTCTCGGTGCCCGCCTCGTTGTGGGCAAAGTCGATGAGCACGGTGAACCGCTTGCTCACCGGCACCAGCTCCACGCGGCCCTTGACGCTGACCTGCTCCAGGCCCTTGCACACAGCCTCCATCTCAAGGCCCAGCACCTGGCCCACCGCCAGGGCGGCCAGGGAGTTGTAAACACTGAACTCGCCGGGCATGTTCACCCGCACGCGGGCGTTCCACACGCCGCTGAGCTGGTAGGAGATGCCCAGAAAGTTTTCGCCCCGCTCCAGCTCCAGGCCGCTGCCCACGAAGTCCGCGTCCTTGTGCATGGCGTAGCTGACCAGCCGGCAGGTGTGGCCCGCCAGCAGGGTGTTGCAGTTTTTGTCGTCCACGTTCACCACGCCCACGTCGCAGCGGCGGAACAGCTGGCCCTTCCAGGCGCGGTATTCCTCAAAGCTCTGGTGCTCGCCGGGGCCGCCGATGTGGTCGGGGTAGAGGTTGGTGAACACGCCCACATCGAAGTGGATGCCGTCCACGCGGCTCATCATCAACCCCTGGCTGGAGACTTCCATCACCACGCTGTCGCACCCGGCGGCGAGCATCTCGGAGAAGAGTTTTTGCAGCTCGTAGCTTTCGGGGGTGGTGTTGGCCAGGGCGTGGCGCTCGCCGGCGAAGGCGGTGCCGTTGGTGCCGATGATGCCGCAGGTTTTGCCGGCGGCGTTCAGCGCCGCCTGGATCATGTGGGCGGTGGTGGTCTTGCCCTTGGTGCCGGTGACGCCGATCATGGTCATCTTTTTGGCGGGGTTTCCGAAGAGGTTGCAGCTCATGATGGCCAGTGCGTGGCGGCTGTTCTCCACCTGCACCACGGTGACGCCGGCGGGCATCTCGTCCAGCTTGTGCTGGATGACCAGCACGCTGGCCCCGGCGGCGGCCACGTCTTCGGCGTAATCGTGGCTGTCACGGTTGGTGCCCACCACGCAGACAAAGGCAAAGCCGGGCTGCACCTTGCGGGAGTCATAGGCAACGTCCGCCACTTCGGTCTCGGCGTCGCCCTGCAGGACCAGATAGTCCAGCCCTTCCATCAACTGGGAAAGTTTCATAAAATCAGCCTCCCTTTATGAATTGCGTATGCTCAGCGCTTTACAAAATATTCGTCGTACCAAACAAGGAACATGAACACGCACCAGATCTGGCGCCAGTTGTCCCGCTTGCCGGAGACATGGTCGTCCAGCAGTTTTTTCAGTTCCTGCGTCTTGAAGAATTTGGCCGCGGCCTCGCTCTCAAAGGCCTTTCGCACCACGGCGGCGTACTGCTCGTCCCGCAGCCAGGCGCGCACCGGCACCGGGAAGCCCAGCTTCTTCTTGTCGGCGGTGCGCTCGGGGATGCTGCGGGCCGCCGCGCCGCGCATGGCAAGTTTTGTGCCTTCAGCGTTGGCGCGGTATTTCACCGGGATGTGCCGGGCCACCTCGAACACTTCTTTATCGAGGAAAGGCACCCGCAGCTCCAGGCTGTTGGCCATGCTCATCTTGTCCGCTTTCAGGAGGATGTCCCCAGCCAGCCACAGGTGCAGGTCGGTGAACTGCATGCGGGTGACCGGGTCCTGGCCTTTGGTCTTTTCAAAGAAGGGCCGGGAGAGGTCGGTGGGTTTGACGCGCCCCGTGTAGTGTTTGAGCAGCTTTTTCTTCTGGCGCTCGCCCATCAGGTTGGTGTTGCCGATGTAGCGCTCTTCCAGGGGCTTGGAGCGCCGCACCAGGAAGTTCACGCCGTGCACCGGCGGCAGCAGCTCGGCCACCGCGCCCACAGCGCGGCGCAGAGGCAGGGGCAGTTTATCATACCAGCTGACGGTGAAGGGCTCCTTGTAGATGTTGTAGCCGCCGAAGAACTCATCCGCGCCCTCGCCGGAAAGGCAGACCTTGACCTGTTTGGCGGCCTCCCGGTTTACGAAGTAGAGGGCGGCGCTGGCGGCGTCCGCCAAAGGCTCGTCCATGTGGTACTGGATGCGGCCCAGGTTGGCCCAGTACTCCTCCGGCTCGATGCGGTAGGCGAAGTTCTTCACGCCCAAAAATTTGCTGAACTCCGAGGCGTACTCGGTCTCGTCGTACTGCTTGTTGGCAAAGCCCACGGTGAAGGTCTTGTCCACCTTGGCAAGGCAGGCCATATAGCTGGAGTCCACGCCGGAGGAAAGGAAGGACCCCACCTCCACGTCGGCAATTTTGTGAGCGGCCACGCTCTCCTTCATGGCGGCTTCGATCTTGTCTTCCCAGCCGGTCATGTCGGGGCCGTTGTCCGCCTCGAACCTGGGCTGCCAGTAGCGGCCGGTGGACACTTCGCCCGCTTTCCAGCGCAGCCAGTGGGCGGGCAGCAGTTTTTTGACGCCCTTGAAAAAGGTGTCCTCCCCCGGGGAATACTGGTAGGTGAGGTAGAGCTCCAGCCGCTCCTCGTTCAGCTCCTTCACAAAGCCGGGATGGGGCAGAAAGCTTTTAATCTCACTGCCAAAGAGCAATTCGCCCTCGGCATTGGTGTAATAATAAAAGGGCTTGATGCCGAAGGGGTCCCGGGCGCAGAAGAGGCTTTGGTCCGCTTCGTCCCAGATGGCGAAGGCGAACATGCCCCGCAGCTTTTCCAGCATGCCCTCGCCCCACTCCTCGTAGCCGTGGAGCAGGACTTCGGTGTCGGAATGGTCGGAGGCGAAGGTGTGGCCTGCCGCCTGCAGCTGGGCGCGCAGCTCCATGAAGTTGTAAATTTCGCCGTTGAACACCACCGCCAGGCGCTTATCCTCGTTGAACATGGGCTGGCGGCCGCCCTCGATGTCGATGATGGAGAGCCGCCGGTGGCCCAGGGCAACGCCGTCGCCGAAATAGCTGCCCGCGCCGTCCGGCCCGCGGTGGGCGATGGCGTCCATCATGGCTTTCAATATCTCTTCCCGGTCGGCGCGCCGGCCGCAAAATCCCACGATCCCACACATACTGTTTTTGTTCCTTTCCCGTAAAAGGGCGTAACTGCCCAATATAGGGTTTATTATACTACAAACGGCGGCGGTTTAAAAGGGGGGCGGCAAATTGACAAGGGCCCCATAAAAGAAGTAGAATATACGCGACACTGAATTCTCAGAAAAGGTGATGGATATGAAAGACCTTCTCCCTGTGCTTTTGGGCAGCGACGCCAATGTGTACGGCATGGCCCGCAGCTTTTACATGGAATACGGCGTGACCAGCCTTGCCATCGGCAAGGGGGCGCTGGCCGCCACGGCAAACTCCAGGCTGGTGAAGATGGCGGTGGTGGAGCCGAATCTGGAAGACGACGCGGTGTTCGTGCGCACCCTGACCGATTTCGCCAAGGCCCACACCGGCAAGACGCTGGTGCTGGTGAGCTGCGGCGACAACTACACCGGCCTGATGGCCCGGGCCCGGGCGGCGCTGGAGCCCTATTACAAATTCGCCTGCCCCACCCCCGAACTGGTGGCGGAGCTGGACACCAAGGAATTCTTCTACCAGGCCTGCGAGCGGCACGGCCTTTCCTACCCCCGCACCTTCGGCTGCACCAACGAGAACTACAAGACGGTGGAGCTGCCCTTCCCCTTCCCCTGCATCATCAAGGCCAGCAACAGCGTGGCCTACTGGAACTGCAAGTTCCCCCACAAGAAGAAGGTGTTCGTGGCCTACAACAAGGAGGAGTTCGACGCCATCACCGCCGCCATCTACTCTTCCAGCTACCAGGACAATCTGGTACTGCAGGAGTACATCCCCGGCGACGACAACTGCATGCGGGTGCTGAACTGCTATTCCGGCCTTGACCACAAGGTGAAGCTGATGGCTCTGGGCCGGCCCCTTTTGGAGGAGCAGACCCCCGAGGGCATCGGCAACTACGCGGCCATCATGAACGTGCGGGACGACGAGCTGATGGAGAAGATGAAGGCCTTTTTGGAGGACGTGGGCTGGGAAGGCTTCTCCAACTTCGACATGAAGTACGACGCGCGGGACGGCAAATACAAGCTGTTTGAGATGAACCCCCGCCAGGGCCGCAGCAGCTTTTTCGTCACCGCCAGCGGCTACAATCTGGCCAAGTGGCTGGTGGAGGACGTGGTGGAGCACAAGGAGCAGGGCCTGACCATCGCCGACGCGCACCATCTGTGGATGATCGCCCCGGCGGGCATTATCAAGAAGTACCTGAAGGACGAGGCCCTGCTGGCCGAGGCCAAGGAGCTGATGCGCCAGGGCAAGGTGAGCCACCAGCTGTTCTGCAAGGAGGACGCGGGGTTAAAGCGCCGCATCTGGTACATCAAGAACCAGCTGAACAACTACCGCAAATACAAACGCTATTTCGGCAACAAGAGCCTGGTGGACTGACCCGGGCAAAAGGAGCAGCCAATGTGTGGAATTACCGGCTTTGTTTGCGCAAAGCACGAGCTTGAAGAAGCGAAAAAGACCTTGAAGGCCATGGCCGACCTCATCGCCCACCGCGGGCCGGACGGCGAGGGCTTTTATGTGGACGAGCAGGCGGCGCTGGGGCACCGGCGTCTGTCCATCATCGACCTGGAGGGCGGCAGCCAGCCCATGTTCAACGAGGACAAAAACCTCGTGACGGTGTTCAACGGCGAAATCTACAACTTCATGGAGCTGCGCGAGCAGCTCGCCGCGGCGGGCCACGTGTTCGCCACCCACTCGGACACCGAGGTGCTGCTGCACGGCTACGAGGAATGGGGCGAGGCGCTGCCCGAAAAGCTGCGGGGCATGTTCGCCTTCGTCATCTGGGATAAAGCGAACCGCACCCTCTTCGGCGCGCGGGACATCTTCGGCATCAAGCCCTTCTACTACTACCAGAACGAGGACCTTTTGCTGTTCGGCAGCGAGATCAAATCTTTTCTGCCCCATCCCGGCTTTGTGAAGGAACTGAACGAGGAGCGGCTGCCGGAGTATCTCTCCATCGAGTACATCCCCAACGCCGAGACCATGTTCAAGAACGTCTACAAGCTGCCGGGGGCCCACCGCTTCACCTTCAAAGACGGCAAGCTGACGGTGAGCCGCTATTACGACATCGCCTACCATGTGGACCACGGCAAGACCCTGGAGGACTGGAAAAAGGCCATTGCCGACACCTTTGCCGAGAGCGTGCGGGTGCATCAAATTGCCGACGTGGAGGTGGGGTGCTTCCTCTCCTCCGGCGTGGATTCCAGCTTTGTGGTGAACGAGGTGGCCAAGGGCACGCCCCACGTGAAGAGTTTCAGCGTGGGCTATGAGGAAGAAAAATACTCCGAGCTGCCCTACGCACAGGCCTTCAGCAAAGAAATTGGCGTGCCCAGCATCGCCAACAAGGTGAACGCCGACGAGTTCTTTGAGGCGAACCAGACCATCCAGTGGTATCTGGACGAGCCGATGCCCAACCCCAGCGAGGTGCCCCTCTACTTCCTCACCAAAAACGCCGCCCGCTATGTGAAGGTGGTGCTGAGCGGCGAGGGCGCGGATGAATTGTTCGGCGGCTATCCCCTCTACTGCGCGGCCCATCACTTTGAGGAGTACGGCAAAATCCCCCGGCCCCTGCGCAAGGGCGCGGGCGCGGTGGCAAAGGCGCTGCCGGAGTTCAAGGGCCGCCACTTCCTGATGCGGGGCGCGCAGGAGCCCTGGCAGCGGTGCATGCGGGCGAACTACGTGTTCGCCTCCCCCGCCGAGCGGGACAAATACCTGAAAAAGGACTACCACGCCAAGGCCCCCGAGGAGTATTTCAAGCCCTACTTCGACCATGTGAAGGACCTGGATGAGCCCACCCAGCTGCAGTGGGTGGACATCCACACCTGGATGCTCTACGACATCCTGCTGAAAGCGGACCGCATGAGCATGGCCAACAGCCTGGAACTGCGGGTGCCCTTCCTGGACCGGGAGATGCTGGAACTGGCCCTCTCCATCCCGGTGGAGTACCGCTCCTCCAAGAGCGAAACGAAAATTGCCCTGCGGGCGGCGGCGCTGGAGCAGCTGCCCGAGAGCGTGGCCAAGCGGCGCAAGTTGGGCTTCCCGGTGCCGCTGAACGACTGGCTGCGCCAGGACAAATACTACAACATGGTGCGGGAGAAGTTCGAGGGCCCGGTGGCCGAGAAGTTCTTCAACGTGCCCCGGCTTTTGAAGCTGCTGGACGCCCACAAGGCGGGCAAGAACGGCGGCATGACCCAGATCTGGAGTTTTTACAGCTTCATTCTGTGGTACGAGCTGTTTTTCGTGCGGCGGTGAGTGTTTTGCGAAAAGGAAAGGCCCGGGCGGCGTGCCCGGGCCTTTCCTTGTTTTTTAATACAGCATCAGCAGGAACAGCACCAGGGTGACCGCCCCCGCCAGGGCCAGCAGGCCGCCCAGAACGGCCAGCAGCAAAAACAGTGTCTGGCGGTTTTCTCCCCTCTTTTTTGCTCTGCTCCGAAGGATGAGGGAGACCACCAGCAGGATGAGGCCCACCACGCCCAGCCCCATCATGCCAAACATAGCCATGAGGAACAAATAGAGAAGCATGATGCCGATAAAAGCCATAGGCTCACCCCTTTTTTTCAGTATAGCACAAATCCCGCCGCAGAAAAGGCCGCCGCCCGATTTTATCGGGCGGCGGCCTTCTGTGTTTATTCTTCCGGCTGGGAAGCGCTTTGGGAGGCGCTGCCGGAGGCCGGCGCGGAAGAGGCCGGCACGGAATCGGAAGAGGGCTGCGAGGCGGACGCGGAACCGGACGCCGCGCCGGATGTCGCCTCAGAACCGGAAGCCGTGCTTCCGGAGGCGGAGCCAGCGCTGTCCGGCGGCGGAGGCTCGCTCTCCTCCTGCTCAAAGCTGCCGGGGGCGAAGGTGAAGCGGTGGACCGAATCGTCCAGCTGGCTGGAAACATCCAGCGTGCCCCGGTCGGTGGAGCTGAGGTACTCGCCGCTCTCGTTTTTCAGCAGCAGGGCGGCCACGCTCAGCTTGTAATCCAGATTGTTGAAGGTGCCCAGCAGCACCTTGATGCGCCCGTCGTAGACGAAGTAGGCGTCGGTGCCAAGGCCCATGTCGATGCGGGTGCAGCTGCCGGCCAGGTCCTGGGCGTAGAGCTGCTCCATCAGGTCGGCGATCTGCTCGCTCTGGGCCTCGGTGGTCAGGGAGAGGAAGCGCCCCGCGGTGGGAGCGTTGACCCCCAGGCCGGTGATAACCGGCAGGTCGGCGGGCTGGTCGGTCTGCACCTTCAAAACTTTCAGCCCGTCGCTGAGGATGGCCCAGCCCGCGTCGGTCTTGGCGCACCAGCTCTCGGTGGCGGGGGCCACCTGCACCACCACCGTGTCCGGCAGGCGGCGGCGCACCTTGATGGTCTCAAGATAGGGCAGCTGCAGCTCCATCTCCGCCTGCTTTTCGGCGGCGGAGAAACCGAAGAGGTTTTCCTCCAGCGGCACGGCCAGCGCGCCGAGGATGGCGTCCTCGGTGTAGATGCCGGTGTTGGCGGGGGTGGTCTTGTCCAGGTTTTCCACCACGATGTGCTTGACCTTGAACAGCACCGTGACCGAGAGGATGAACCCCACCGCCATCAGAAACACCACAAAGAAAAAGGCCAGCCAGCGCCGCCGTCTGCGGCGGCGGCGCATCTCGCCCCGGGTCATCTGCCGGCGGCGGGCGGGTCCGCTTTCGGGCCTTTTTCTGCCCCCGGCCTTTTTCCGCCGCCGGGGGGCGGGCTCCGGGGCGTTCAGCGGCTCCATGCCCACCGCGCCCAGGGGCAGCACCATCTGCTGCATCTCCCCCGTCTGGCGGCGGGGCTGCCTGGGGATGGGGGCGGTCTGCTGGTCAAAAAGCGGGGCCTGGGGCGCAGGCCGTTCGCCGGGGCGGCGCACCGTCCGTTTGTTCTTGTCGCTCACAGGCTGCGCCGCCTCCTTTTTTGCCGGGCGCTGCTCACTGTTCCATCAGTTCGGCCAGCTTTGCCCAAATTTTTTCAAGGCTTTCCGGCTCGGCCAGGGCGCGGGCCATCTTGCCCATCACCGCCAGCTTGCCGTTCTCCTGCACCAGCTGCTGCACCGTCTGCACCAGCACCCCGCCGGTGAGGTCCTTTTCCTCAATCACCACCGCCGCCCCGGCCTTTTGCAGTTCCAGGGCATTGTAATACTGGTGGTTTTCGGCCACGTTGGGGCTGGGGATGAGGATGGCCGCGCGGCCCACCGCTTCCAGCTCCGCCAGGGTCAGCGCGCCGGCGCGGCTGATGACCAGATCCGCGGCGGCCAGCAGCTCGGGCATGTTCTCGATGTATTCCTGCACCTGCAGGCGGCTGCCGGGCTGCACGCCCTTTTCCGCCAGCAGCCTGCGGAACAGCTCCACGCCCCGGCTGCCGGTGGCGTGGATGTGCAGGATGTTCCAGGGGCAGGTCTTTTCCCAGGCCACCAGCTCGGCCACCACCTCGTTGATGCGCCGCGCGCCCAGGCTGCCGCCGAAGCTGAGGATGACGATGCGCTGGCCGGCGTCCAGTTTGGCGCGGGCCAGGTCGCGGTTCTGCATGAAAATTTCGGGCCGCACGGGGTTGCCCACCACGCTGGTCTTTTCCGGCGCGCCCAGCTTTTCCACCGCGGCGGGCACCGCGGCGAAGATGACGTCCACGTCCTTGGCCAGCAGCTTGTTGGTCACGCCGGGGAAGGCGTTCTGCTCATGGATGGCGGTGCGGATGCCCATTTTGGCGGCGCAGCGCACCACCGGCCCGCTGACGTAGCCGCCGCAGCCGATGACCAGAGCGGGTTTCAGGGCCCGCAGCATCTTTTTGGTCCGGGGCCCGGAGAGAGCCAGATGATACACCGCCTGCAGGTTGCGGGCGACGTTCTTGGGGGTCAGCTTCCGCTGGATGCCGTTGACCTCGATGTGGTGGAAGGGATAGCCCGCCTGGGTGACCAGACGGTACTCCATGCCCTCTTTGCGGCCCGCAAAATGTATCTCGGCGTCCGGCCGGTGGGCCTTGATGGCCCCCGCGATGGCCAGTGCCGGATTGATGTGGCCGGCAGTGCCGCCGGCGGCGATGAGCACGCGCATATCGTTCTCTCCTTTGGAGTCAGGTTTTGTTTGCACGGAACACGTGGGTCTCCTGGCGGGCCTTTTCCTCGGCCTGCCGCGCCTTTCGCTCGGCTCTTGCCTTGTTGGCCGCCCGGCTGACGCTGAACACCACGCCCATCTCGCCCAGCAGCAGCAAAAGGCTGGTGCCGCCGGAGGAGAAGAAAGGCAGACTGATGCCGGTGTTGGGGATGGTGTTGGTGACCACCGCCACGTTGAAGAAGAACTGGAAGCCGATCTGGGCCATGACGCCCACCACCAGAAGGCAGCCCGCCCGGTCAGGGGCGTTCACGGCCACATAGATGCCCTGGGCGATGAGCAGGGCAAAAAGGGCGATGCAGAGCAGCGCCCCCACAAACCCCAGTTCCTCGCCCAGGATGGCGAAGATGAAGTCGTTCTGCGCCTCGGAAAGCCACAAATGCTTCTGGGTGGAGTTGCCCAGGCCCACCCCGAACCAGCCGCCGGAGCCGATGGTGTAGAGGCCCTGGGCGGTCTGCATGGTGGAGTCCAGCACGTCGGAGAAGGGGTCCAGCCAGCCGGCAAGGCGCTCCTGCACATAGCCCTTGCTGGTGATGAGCAGCAGGGCGATGCCGCCTGCCGCCGCGCCGCCGCCCACGCCGAACCACATCAGGTTGGTGCCGCCCACGAACATCATCGTGGCGGTGATGCAGCACATCAGGATCATGGCGCTGTTGTGGGGCTCCAGGCGCAGCAGCACCAGGATGGGCAGCAGCAGCACGCCTGGCAGCAGGATGCCCTGGCGGAAATTGCGCATGCGGCTGCGGTTCTGTTCAAACAGCGTTGCCAGCAGAAGCACGATGGAAAACTTGGCGATCTCGCCCACCTGCACAGTGGGCAGGCCCTTGATGTTGATCCAGCGGTGCACATCGTTGATGGGCGGCATGAACAGCACCGCCACCAGCAGCACCAGCGTGACCCAGTAGAGGGGCCAGGCGAAGCGCAGCAGCCAGCGGTAGTTCACCCGGCTGATGATCAGCATGGCCGCGAAGCCCACCACCGCATAGATGGCCTGACTGCGGATGTAGTGGTAACTGTCGCCGAATTTGTAGTAGGCGATGGCGTAGCTGGCGCTGAACAGCACGATGAGGCCGAACACCAGCAGCACCACAAGGTTTGCCAGCAGGCCGCCGCTCAAAGGGCCGGGATCCTTGGTGAACATGGCGGGCCAGGGCATTTTGCAGTGGGACGCGCCCACCGGGCGCATGCGGCCCGAGCGGCCGGCGGCAGGCCGGGGCGCGGGCATGGGCCGCGCAGGGGCGGGGCGGACGCTCCCGGACACAGGCGGGCGGCGCAGGGGCCGGCCGGACATATCTCTTGTGGACACGGCGGCACCGCCCCCTTTCTCAACATCCAGAAATCACAGGTAATAAACGTAGGCGAACAGCACGCCCAGCGCCGCGGCGCCGAAGGCGATGAAGCTGAACACGCAGTCGATCTTGACCTCGCTCCAGCCGCGCATCTCAAAGGCGTGGTGGATGGGGGTCATTTTGAACAGGCGCTTGCCGTGGGTCAGCTTGAAGTAGGTGACCTGGATGACCACTGTGGTGGCCTCCCAGATATACACCGCGCCAAAGAAGAAGATGAGCTCAGGCCGGCCCATGGCGTAGGCGATGCCCGCCACCGTGCCGCCCAGGAACATGCTGCCGGTGTCGCCCATGAAGGTCTTGGCCGGATAGAAGTTCCAGAACAGAAAGCCGGTGAGCGCGCCCGCCATGGCGGCGGCGAAAATGCTCAGGTTGAACTCGCCCAGAAGGCTTGTCAGGGTCAAAAAGCCCAGCATGGACACAAAGGTCACGCAGCTGCACAGGCCGTCGATGCCGTCGGTGAGGTTCACCGCGTTGACGATGCCGATGATGAGGCCGTAGGACAGCGGGTAGTACAAAAGCCCCAGGTCCACATAGCCCAGGCCCGGCAGGGTGACAAAGGTGGTGAGGGTGCCGTTCATGTGCAGCGCGAACAGAAGCGCGGTGGTGATGAGCAACTGCGCCACGATCTTCTGCATGGCACGCAGGCCCAGGTTGCGCTTTTTGACCACCTTGATGAAGTCATCCAGAAAGCCCACCATGCCGAAGGCGAAGGCGGAGAACATGGCGATGTAGAGGCTGCGGGCGGTGGGGCCGCCCAGCATCTCGGGGGCGCTGTGCAGAAGGCTCAGGGTGGCCAGAGCCACCGCCACGGTGCCCGCGAAGATGAAGCACAGGCCGCCCATGGTGGGGGTGCCCTGCTTTTTGTTGTGCCAGGTGGGGCCTATCTCCTTGATGGTCTGCCCGAAGTGCAGCTTGTGCAAAAAGGGGACGATGACGATGCCGGACACCGCCGAAAGGATGAATCCGGTGAATGCCGCAAGGATGAGCGCATAGCGTGCCATACTTTAAAAACTCCCTCTCACGTTTTGCCGGGCTTTGGGGCCCGGCGTGATGCCGCGGCGCAAAAAGGCCGCCGGAAAGATACCCGTCTTATTTTATTGCAAAGTTTCCTCGCCGTAAAGGGCTTTCAGGATATTTTCCAGCTTCATGCCCCGGCTGGCCTTGGCCAGCAGCGCGTCGCCGGGCTTCAAAAGCCCTTTGAGGGCCGCGAGTGCCGCCGCGGGAGTGTCGCAGTGCACCGCCGCAAGGCCCGCCTTTTCGGCCTCCCCGGCCATGGCGCAGCTCTCGGGCCCGAGGGCCACCAGCCCCGCAAGGTGCGCTTCGGCGGCCCAGCGGCCCACCTGCCGGTGGGCTTCTTCGGAGATGGAGCCAAGCTCCAGCATATCCCCCAGCAGGGCGTATTTTTTGCCGGAACCTGCGTCGAAGGCGCTGAACATGGCAAGGCTGGCCTTCATGCTGTCCGGGCTGGCGTTGTAGCAGTCCTCCACCACGGTGAGGCCCGCCTTTTTCACCACATGCTGGCGCATGCCGGTGGCTTCGTAGTTGGAAAGCGCCGCGGCGCATTTCGCCTTGTCCAGGCCCAGGCGGCTGGCGGCGGCGTAGGCCGCCAGCGCGTTGTAGACGTTGTGCCGCCCCATGGCGGGGATGCGCACCGCGAAGCGCTCGCCGCCGTCCACCAGGGTGAAGCGCTCGCCTTCGGGGCCGCTCTCGATGGCTTCGGCCCGCACATCCGCCCAGGGGGCCTCGACGCCGTACCAGACGGGGGCAAGGCGGCCGGGGATGAGGCCCTGGTCCTTTGCCTTGCACAGGTATTCGTCGTCGGCGTTCAGGGCCAGGGGCGCGCCGTCCGGCAGGCCGGCGCAAATCTCCAGCTTGGCTTTCAGGATGTTCTCCCGGCTGCCCAGGCTCTCCATGTGGGACACGCCGATGCAGGTGATGAGCCCCGCCGAGGGCCGGGCCGCCCGGCTGAGGCGCTCGATCTCGCCCAGCGCGCTCATGCCCATCTCCACCACGGCGTACCGGGTGGCGGGCTCCAGGCGGAAGAGGGTGTTGGGCATGCCGATCTCGTTGTTCTGGTTGCCCTCGGTCTTGATGGTCTCGCCAAAGGCGGAGAGCACCGCGTAGCAGAATTCCTTGGTGGTGGTCTTGCCCACGCTGCCGGTGACGCCGATCATTTTGGGCGCAAAGAGCATGCGGTAGTTGGCCCCCATGCGCACCATAGCCTTGTGGCTGCTGGGCGCGAGCACCAGTTTGTCCGCCGGGACGCCCTCCACCGGGTGGTTCGCCACCACGCAGAGCGCACCGCCCTCGATGGCGGCGGCGGCGTAGTCATGGCCGTCCACCCGCTGGCCGGGAAAGCAGACGAACACACAGCCCGGGACGACCTTGCGGCTGTCGGTGACCACGGCGGTGACGGGCTCGCCGCCCAGGCTGCCCGCCGGGGCAAGGCCTGCCAGAAGCTGATTCAGTGGGATGGGATACATGGTGAAAGACCTCCCTTGCAGGGCGTCGGGGCGCCCTTCTTGTCCTTTTTTACTACTGTATGCGGCCACCGGGCCGCGCATGTGTACAGGCTCTCAGCCCTCGGCGCCGCTGACGGTGAGCTCTATCACCGAGCCCATCTTGGCCTCGGTGTTCTCGGCCACGCTCTGGGCGGTGACGGTGCCCTCCTCGGCGCTGAGCGAGGCGTTCAGGCCCGCCGCGCTCAAGATCTGCTTGGCCAGCGCGGCGCTCTTGCCCACCACGCTGGGCACGGTGACGGTGGGGATGTCGGCGCTGTCGGTGAAGAGGTAGACGGTGGAGCCCGCCGGCACCTTTTCGCCCGCCGCGGGGCTCTGGGCCAGCACCAGTTCACCGGTGCCCACTCTGCGGTGGGCAAAGCCCTTCTTGTTCAGTTCCACCTGGGCCATATCCCACTGCTGGTAGCTGGGGTTCGCGGGGCTGACCAGGTTGGGCACCGTGACATTGCCGGTGGGCAGCAGGCTGGGGTCGGTCTCAATGCCCAGGTAGGGGGCCACCTCGCTGATGATGTTGCCCACCAGCGGGGCGCTCAGCATGGAGCCGAACTCCGTTTCAGCGTGGGGCTCGTCCACAAAGGCCAGCACCAAAATTTCCGGGTCGTCGATGGGCACCACGCCCACGAAGCTGGAGACCTTCTCGTAGTTGGTGGGGTCGTCGGCCTTGGGGCGGTCCAGCTTTTCACTGGTGCCGGACTTGCCGCCGATGTGGTAGCCCGCCACATAGGCGTTGCGGCCCGCGGCGCCGTCGGCGCCGTTGTCCACCACGCCCTCCATCATCACCCGCAGAGCGGCGCTGGTCTCCTCGCTGATGACCTGGCGCTTGGCGGAAGGCTCGAATTCCTCCACCACGTTGCCGTCGTTGTCCACGATCTTGCTCACGATATGGGGCTGCACCAGATACCCACCGTTCACCACCGCGCAGGCGGCGGTGGCCATCTGGATGGGGGTGACCTTCTGAGCCTGGCCGAAGCTGGAGGAAGCCAGGTCGATGAGCGACATATCCTCCTCCGGGTAGTAGGAAATGCCCTCATAGGGGTACTGCTCTGCCGGCAGGTCGATCCCGGTGGTCTCGGTGAAACCGAAGGCGGTGTAGTAGTCAGAAAAGACCTCTTTGCCCATGAGCAGGGCTTCCTGGATGGTGGCCTGGTTGCAGCTGTTGGCCAGAACGTCGGCGGGGGTCTGCCAGCCATGGACGCCGAGAACGCCGTAGCCATTGTCGGCACACTGATAAGGCTTTGTGCCGGGCAGCACGGTGTAACCGCCGGCGACGCAGTTAAAACTGGAATTCACGGTGCCAGCGCCGGAATCCAGCAGGGCGCTGGTGGTGATGAGCTTGAACACCGAGCCGGGGGTGTAGAGGTCGGTGATGGTCTTGTTCTTCCACTGGCGCTGGCGCTCCTCGCCCTGCACCTTGGTGTACTCCTCACCGTCCAGCCCTTCCAGCAGGGCGGCCCGCTCGGGGTCGTAGATGGTCAAAGGGTCGTTGGGGTCAAAGTCCGGCTTGGTGGCCATGGCCAGGATGGCGCCGGTGTTCACGTCCATCACGATGACCACGCCCCGCTCGGAAACGTTGTTCACCTTGACCGAGTTTTCCAGGTATTTTTCGGCGATGGCCTGGATCTCGGTGTCCAGGGTGAGGATGAGATTATCGCCGTCCTTGGCCTCATAGAGCACCCGGTCGTCGTTGGCCACCTCGCCGCCGGTGGGGGTGCGCTGGCTCACCAGCCGCCCCGGCGTGCCGGCCAGCACGTCCTCGTAGTATTGTTCCAGGCCGTAGAAACCGTATCCGTCGGCGTGCATGAAGCCCAGCACGCTGGCGGCGAAGGCCCCGAAGGGGTATTCCCGCTTGGTGTCCTGAGAGACGATGAGGCTGAGCTTGTTGTCGCTGGCGTACTGGGAAATTTCATCTGCCACAGGCTTGTCCACCTGCTTTGCCAGCAGCACATACTGCTTGGAGGAGTCGATGAGCTTGTCGTAAATTTCCTGGGCGTCCATGCTCAGGATCTCGGCCAGGTCCTCGCTGATGCTCTGCACCCGGTCGGCCCGGCGCTGCGCCTTGGACTCGTCCGACTCGGCGCCGCCCATGGCGTCCAGTTCTTCTTCTGTGAGGCTGGGCGCTTTGATCTGGCTGGGGTCGGCGGTGATGGTCCACACGATGCTGCTCTTGGCCAGCACCTTGCCGGTGGCGTCGTAGATCTGGCCCCGCTGGGGGGTGATGGTCATATCCTTCATCTGCTGGCTGGCGGCGGCGTTCAGCATCTCGTCATGGCGCACGATCTGCCAGGTGTAGAGCCGCCAGATCAGCACGCCGCAACCCACCACCAAAAACAGCCCCAGCAGCACATAGCTGCGCACTTTCAGCGAACGGTTCACCCCATTGGAGGGCTCGTTTGTGTTTTTGTTCATCCTCTTGCTTCCCTCTCGGGGCCCTCGCCCCAGCGTATAAATGCAAACTCGTGAGCCCTCCCCCGCCGCCCGCTGTGGGCAAAACGCTGGGGCTGGCTCACGGGTTCAGGTACTCCATCAGGCTGAGCAGGCCGGTGCTCAAAAATTCGGTGATCTTCTGGGCGGCGGTCTCGGGCCGGTTGATCACGCTCTCGCTTTCCAGTGAGAAGTAGGTCACCTGGCTGCGGTCCGCCTTCACAAGGCCCAGCTCGCCGGCGGCGATCTGCTCCACGTTCCGCAGGCTGGTCTTGGAATCCAGCACGCCGGACAGGTAGTTGTAGGTGCTCTGCTCGTTCACCAGATCGCTCTGGACGTTCTGGATGTCCACCGTGAGCTCGGTGATGGTGGCCTGGCTGTAGAGGAAGCCCACCACCAGGGCGGCCATCACCACCGCCACCGCCACCGTTTTCACGGTCTGCAGGTTGAGGCGGGAGGCCTTTTTTCTGCCCCGGACGGCCCGGACCTTTGCGCGGGGCCGCTGGGCGCGGTTTTCAAACAGTTCAAGATCGTATGCGGGCTGCGCCACGGCGGCCACCTCCTTTCCATGCAGGAAGGGCGGCGGCCCTGCCTGCGGTCTTTACAGTTTTTCGATGACCCGCAGCTTTGCCGAGCGGCTGCGGCGGTTCGACTCCAGCTCGTCGGGCGCGGCCTCGATGGGCTTGCGGGTGATGAGCTTTGCCTTTGCCTTGCCGCCGCACACGCACACCGGGTATTCCGGCGGGCAGGTGCAGGCGGTGGCCCATTGGCGGAAGCGGTTCTTCACCAGCCGGTCTTCCAGCGAGTGGAAGGTGATGATGGCGAAGCGGCCGCCGGGGGCCAACAGGTCGAAAATTTCGTCCAGCCCCTCGCTGAGGGCGTCCATCTCGCCGTTCACGGCGATGCGGATGGCCTGGAAGCTGCGGCGGGAGGGGTTCTTGTCCTTGCGGCGCACCGCCGGGGGCAGCGCCGAGGCGATGGCGTCGGCCAGTTCCAGGGTGGTGGCGAAGGGCTTTTGCTCCCGCTGGCGGACGATGCGCCCGGCGATGGCCCAGGCGTAGGGCTCCTCGCCGTACTCCCGCAGGATGCGGGCCAGTTCCTCGCGGCCGGCGCTGTTCACCAGGTCCGCGGCGGTGGGGCCGGACTGGCTCATGCGCATGTCCAGCGGCGCGTCCTGCCGGTAGGAAAAGCCCCGCTCGCCGTCGTCCAGCTGATGGGAGGAAACGCCCAGGTCCAGCAGCGCGCCGTTGATGGCGCTCACCCCAAGGTCGGCCAGCGCGCGGCGGGCATAGCGGAAATTCGTTCTCACCACCGTGGCGGGCAGGCCCTTAAGTCTCTCGGTGGCGGCTGCCACCGCATCCGGGTCCTGGTCCAGGCTGATGAGACGCCCGGTGGTCAAGCGCCGGGCGATTTCACTGGAGTGCCCGCCGCCGCCGGCCGTGCCGTCAAGGTAAGTTCCCGCGGGGTCGATGGCAAGGCCCTCCAGGCACTCGTTCAAAAGCACCGGCACATGACTGAATTCCACCTTGTCCTCCCCCTTTCCTGCGGGTCGTGTCGTTTAAAAATCCAATTCCTCCATGGCCGCTTCGATGTCGGCCCCGGAGAGGCTGGCCTGCTTTTTCTGCCAGGCCGCGGTGTCCCAGATCTCGGCGTAGCTGCCCACGCCGATGACCGTGACCTCCTTTTGCAGCCCCGCGTGGCTGCGCAGCACCGGCTCCAGCAGGATGCGGCCCTGCTTGTCCGGCGTGACCTCCTGGGCCGCCGCGAAGAGGAAGCGCTGAATATCCCGCGTTTTGACCATGCTCTTGGAGCGCAGGATGTCGGTGATGCGCTGCCACTCCGTTTCGGGGAAGGCCACAAGGCAGTCGTCCAGCCAGCGGGTGACCACGAAGGCGGCGCCCATCTTTTCGCGGAACTTGGCGGGGAAGTTCAGGCGGCCCTTGTCGTCGATGGTGTAGTTGTATTCGCCCATCAGCACCCTGACCGCCCCCTTTGCTGAAAAGATGCGGGAAACAGCCGGTCTCCCCACTTTGACCCACTATTACCCACTTTTATTTCAATTATACGGGATGGACCTGTGAAATTCAAGATACGGGATGTAGAAATCCGGGGCATGGCTGACGGATTTTTTGACGTGCTTTTGGCGAATGGCACAAAAAAAGGGCCGTGAACCAAAGTTCACGGCCCGATGGGCGATATTGAAAGGAAAACGGCGGAAAATCAGCCGTTCTTGGCGCTCTGGCGCAGGTTGGCGCGCACGGTCTTGACCTCGGCGGCGCTGCGGGCCAGCTGCTCCTCGGTGGTGCGCAGCATGTTCTCGCAGTAGTCGGTGACGGTGGTGCGCATGGTGCGGGCCTGGGTCTGGGCGGAGGAGACGATCTCGGCGGCGCGCTGCTGGGCGGCCTTGACCACTTCCTGCTCGCTGACCAGCACCCGGGCGCGGTCCTCGGCCTTCTTCACGATGGCCTCGGCCTCCCGCTTTGCATCGGCCACGATCTCGGCCCGGTCGTTCACGATGGCCTTGGCCTGACGCACCTCGGTGGGCAGGTTGAGGCGCACCTCGTCGATGATGTCCTGCAGGCGGTCGGCGTCCACCACCCGTTTGCCCCCCGCGAAGGGCAGGCCGGTGGCCTCTTCCAGCATTTCTTCCATCATGTTCAGCAACTCGTCGATGTTCATTCCGCTCGCTCCTTTTCGTAACGGGTCACCAGCACCTTGCCGTACCGGTATTGTTTTTTCTTGTGAAGGCCGCCGCACTCGTCCGGCAGGTCGGCGGCAAGCTCGCTCTCACAGAGCACGGTGCCGCCGGGGGCGGTGACATTGGCCACCGCCGGCAGGATGGCCGCCAGCGTGCCGTGGTGATAGGGCGGGTCCAGCAGCACGATGTGGAAGGTGTCCTTGGTGGCGGCGAGGAAGCCTTCCGCCTCGCCCTGGGCCACACGGCACCGGTCGAACACGCCCGCCGCCTTGCAGTTTTTGGTCACGATGTCCACCGTGCGGCGGTCACGATCCAGAAAAACGCAGCTGGCCGCGCCCCGGCTGATAGCCTCGATGCCCAGCTGGCCGCTGCCCGCGAACAGGTCCAGTACCCGCGCGCCAGGCAGGCTGAACTGCAGGGCGCTGAACATGGCCTCCTTCACCCGGTCGATGGTGGGCCGGGTGACCTCCTCGCCGGGCAGTGTTTCCAGTTTTGTGCCCCGGGCGTCTCCGGCGATCACGCGCATGTTTCATTCCTGCCTTTCTGCCCGCGGCCCTTTTGGGCCGCGCTGAGTTTATGGTTCATTATCCCCCGTTCCGGGGTCTTTGTCAAGGGCGGGCCCGCCGTGGAACCAGTCGAAGATGCGCCGGGCGGCGGCGCTGCCCACGCCCTTGGCCTGCTCCAGTTCCTCCACGGATGCTTCACGCACCGCGCCCACCGTTTTGAACTGGGCCAGCAGCGCCTTGGCGGTGGCGGGGCCCACGCCGGGGATGGCGGTGAGGCTGGAGGCGTAGGACTTTTTCTTCTGGCTGGCCCGCTGGTACTCGATGGAGAAGCGGTGCACCTCCTCCTGGATGTTGGCGAGGAAGGTGAACACGCCCCGGTGCATGCTGACGGCGATCTCGCCGCCGTCGGCGGTGACGATGGCCCGGGTGCGGTGATGATCGTCCTTGACCATGCCGAAGAGGGACACCGCCGCCAGGGCCGTGCCCGCCAGGGCGGCTTTCACCGCGCTCACCTGACCCTTGCCGCCGTCCAGCAGGATGAGGTCCGGCAGCACGCCGAACTGGCCCGCCGTCCCCTTCTCATACTCGCCGGCCCGCCGGGAGAGGGCCTCGGCCATGCTGGCAAAGTCGTCGGTGCCCAGGACCGTGCGCATTTTGAAGCGCCGGTAGCCGCTTCTCAGGGGTTTTCCGTCCTGGAACACCACCATACCGCAGACGCTGGTGCCATCGCCCCAGTTGGAAATGTCGTAGCTCTCGATGACGTGGGGCGGCTTTGCAAGGCCCAGCAGGGCGGCGGTCTCGTCCAGCAGGCGCTGGCCCCGGTCGGTGCGGCCGCTCTCCCGGGCGAGGCGCTCCACGGCGTTGGTGTAGGCCATGGTCACCAGCCGGGCCACATCCCCCCGCTGGGGCACATAGAGCTGCACCTTTGCGCCCCGCGTCTCGCTCAGCAGCCGCTCCAGGGCCTCGGCGGCCTCGGGCAGCGCGTCCACCGCGATGCGGCGGGGAATTTCGCCGCCGTAGAGGTAGTAGCGGGGCAGAAATTCCTCCCGCAGGGCCTCCAGGTCGGTGCTGCCCCTGAAGACGAACTCCCGCTTGTCCGCCAGGCGGCCTTTCCGGTAGCGCAGGATGGCGGCGCAGCTGCTGGCGCCGCTGGCCGCGAAGGACATCACGTCCATTTCCACCGTCTCGTCCACCACCACCTTCTGGCCGGCGGCGACCTTTTCCACCGCGGCGATCTGGTCCCGCAGAAGGGCGGCCTGCTCGAAGTCCAGCCGTTCGGCGGCCTCTTCCATCCGGCGGCGCATGGTGGTGAGGATGTCCCTTTTGCCGTGGCGGATGAGCTGGACGGCCCCCTTCACCGCCTCGTTATAGACCTCTTTGCTGATCTTGCCGCTGCACAGCGCCATGCACTTGCCGATGTGGGCGTTGAGGCAGGGGCGGCCCTTGCCGATGTCCTCGGGGAAGCGGCGGTTGCAGCGGGGCAGCAGGAAGGAATCCTGGGCCGTTTCCACCATCTGGCGCACCGCGAAGCTGCTGGTGAAGGGGCCGATGTAGTCGGCTTCGTCGTCGTCCTTCTGCAGCGCCGCCGAGATGCGGGGGTAGTCACCTCTGGTTATCTTGACGTAGCTGTAGCCCTTGTCGTCCTTCAAAAGGATGTTGTATTTCGGGGTGTGGGCCTTGATCTGGCTGGCCTCCAGCACCAGGGCCTCGAACTCGCTCTGGCAGACGATGACGTCAAAGGTGAAGGCGTGCTCGATCATCTGGGTGACCTTTGCGTCGTGGGGCACGCCCTCCCGGAAGTACTGACTGACACGGGTGCGCAGCCGCTTGGCCTTGCCGATGTAGATGATCTCGTCCCGCTTGTCCCGGATGATATAGACCCCCGGCAGCAGCGGCAGCATTTTTGCTTTTTCGTACAGTTCGGCCTTGGTCACGGCGGTGCGCCCCCTTTCGTCCGGCCTTATTATATCCCGCCGCCGCCCCCATTACAAGGCGCGCCGGGAAAGGAAAAAGGGCGGAATGCTCCGCCCTTTTTGTTTATGAATGAAAAAAGAAATTACTCGGCAAAACCGGAGTTGACCAGCGCGATCAGGCCTTCCACAGCGTCCTGCTCGTCGGCGCCGTCGGCAATGATGCGGATGGTGGTGCCGCCCACGATGCCCAGGCTCAGAACGCCCAGCAGGCTCTTCGCGTTGACGCGGCGCTCCTCCTTCTCGACCCAGATGGAGGACTTGTATTCGTTGGCCTTCTGGATGAAGAAAGTAGCCGGACGGGCATGCAGGCCAACCTGATTCTCAACGGTAACTTCTTTCACAAACATGGTTCATACACTCCTACTCAAAAAGAATTTTGAACGGGTTTGATATTATAATATCCCATTCATTGGCGGTTGTCGATAGCGTTCGGGAAATTTTGTCAGTTTGGCAAAAGCCGAAAATACTGGAAACGTTTCTTTGTGCATTTCCTCCATTTAGTTTTCAACAATATGATGGGTTTGTTCCAAAAGTTTTAAACTTAAATGGTATCGATTCCCATTTTAAACTTTTTTGAGCGCATCGGGCAGCTTTTCGTACAAATCCGGACGGCGCTGTTTCGTGCGCTCCAGGCTCATCTTCGCGCGCCATGCGTCGATGTTGCCGTGGTGGCCGCTGAGCAGCACCTCGGGCACCTTGCGGCCCCGCCATTCTTCGGGGCGGGTGTACTGTGGATATTCCAGCAGGCCGTTCCAGTGGCTCTCTTCCTGATAGCCCTGGGGCTCGGCCAGAACGCCCGGCTGCAGGCGCAGCACGCTGTCCGCCACCACAAGGGCGGCCAGCTCGCCGCCGGTGAGCACATAGTCGCCGATGGAGATTTCCCGGTCGGCCAGTTCCTCGATGACCCGCTCGTCCATGCCCTCATAGTGGCCGCAGACCAGGATGAGGCCGTCCTCGGCGGCCAACTCCTTGGCCACCTGCTCGGTGTAGGGCTGGCCGGCGGCGGTCATGAACACGATATGCGGCCGGGGGCGGCCCTGCTCCTCGAACTGGGCCAGAATGGCCTGGCAGCAGTCGTAGATGGGCTGGGCGTTCATCACCATGCCGCAGCCGCCGCCGTAGGGGTAGTCGTCCACCTGCTTCTGGCGGTTGAGGGTGTAGTCCCGGATCTGGTGGCAGTGGGTCTCGATGAGGCCCTTGCGGGCCGCCCGGCCCAGGATGCTCTCGTCCAGCACCTGCTGGCACATGTCCGGGAAGAGGGTGGCGATGTCGATGCGCATGCTCATGGGCGGTCTCCGTTCTCGGCCTCGGTGAACATGCCGGGGATGGGCTCCACCAGCACGCGGCCGTTTTCCAGGTCCACCTGCTTCAAAAAGGGCTTCACCGCCGGGAACAGGGTCTCGGCGCCGTTTTCGTCCCGCACGGTGTAGATGTCCTGGGCGGCGGGATGGGTGACGGAGGTGATGGTGCCGTAGACGCGGCCGCTGGCGGCGTCCACCACCGGCAGGCCCAGCAGGTCCGCCTTGAAGTAATGCCCCTTGGGCAGTTTCGCCTCGGCGCGGGCGATGTAGAACACGGTGCCCACCAGCTCGCGGGCGGTCTCGGGGTCGTGCACCCCTTCCAGCGTGAGCAGGGCCATGTTCTTGTGGGGCCGCACCTTCACAAGGCCGATGGGGTTTTGCCCCTGGGGCCCGCGGTAAAGGCGGGAAAAGCCCGACAGAAAGGCGGCGCTGTCGCACCAGAGCTCCACCTTCACCTCGCCGGCGATGCCGTGGGTGGTGACCGCCTTGCAGGCTTCGAGATATTCTTGCATGAGGATACCCCCTTGAAATGGGAACAGGGCCCTTTGAGACAAAGGGCCCTGTCGGTCTTGTGCCTGGGCGGCAAAAGGTCAGTCGATCTCGACCAGGACCTTCTGCCCCTTGCGGACGGCGGCGGCGCGCATCACAACGCGGATCGCCTTTGCAATACGCCCCTGTTTGCCGATCACACGGCCCATGTCGCCTTCGGCCACGCTCAGGTGGTAGACGATGGTGCCGTCCTCACGGGGATCGTCCACGGTGACGGTCACCGCGTCGGGCTCATCCACCAGTCCCCGGGCCACAGCAAGCAGCAACTCCTGCATTTTGACGTCCTCCATTGCCTGTTACAGAATCTCGGACTTCTTCAGCAGAACGCGCACCGTGTCGGTGGGCTGAGCGCCGTTGGCGATCCACTTCTTGGCCTTCTCGGCGTCGATGTTGATCACAGAGGGCTCTTTGGTGGGATCGTAGTAACCGATCTCCTCGATAAAGCGGCCATCGCGGGGGAAGCGGCTATCCGCCACCACAACACGATAGAACGGAGCCTTCTTGGCGCCCATGCGGCGCAGTCTGATTTTGACAGCCATTCCTGTCACCTCCTGTTAAAATTGGGGCCCATTGGCTGGGCGTTTATTCTATAAAACCCCGGCCCCGGGCAAACGCCCGCTGGGCCCCAGAGGTTTTATCAAGATTGGAAGGGCTTTTTTTAGAAGCCCATGTTCATGCGCCGGCCAAAGGCGCGGGGGTTCTTCTTGACCTGCTTCATCAGCTTCTGCATGGCCTCGAACTGGCGCAGCAGGCGGTTGACCTCCTCCACAGAGGTGCCGCTGCCGGCGGCGATGCGCCGCTTGCGCTTGGGGTTGATGATGGCGGGTTTTGCACGCTCGGCGGGGGTCATGCTGAGGATGATGGCCTCCACCCGGACGAAGGCTTTTTCGTCCACGTCGTCGGGGTTGACCTTTGCGCCGCCCGGCAGCATGGAGAGCATGGCGGAAACGCCGCCCATCTTTTTCATCTGGGCAAGCTGGTCCAGCATGTCGTTCATGTCGAACTTGCTGTCCATCATGCGCTTGGCGGTCTCGGCGGCCTTTTTCTGGTCCTGGGTCTCCTGGGCTTTCTCGATGAGGGTGAGCACGTCGCCCATGCCCAGGATGCGGCTGGCCATGCGGGCGGGGTGGAAGACCTCCAGGTCGTCCAGCTTTTCGCCGGTGCCCTGGAACTTGATGGGCTTGCCGGTGACCGCCTTCACGCTGAGGGCCGCGCCGCCGCGGGTGTCGCCGTCGGTCTTGGTGAGGATGATGCCGTCCACGGCAACCGCCTCGTTGAAGGCCTTGGCCACGTTCACCGCGTCCTGGCCGGCCATGGCGTCCACCACCAGCAGAACTTCGTCCACCGTCACCGCCTCGCGGATGCGGCCCAGCTCTGCCATCAGGGCTTCGTCCACATGCAGACGGCCGGCGGTATCCAGAATGACGATGTCGTTGCCGTAGTCCTTGGCGTGGGCCACCGCCGCCTTGGCGATGACCTCGGGCTTTTCGGTGCCCATTGTGAACACCGGCACGCCCGCCTGCTTGCCCACCACCTGCAGCTGATCGATGGCCGCGGGGCGGTAAACGTCGCAGGCCACCAGCAGAGGCCGGTGCCCGGCCTTCAAAAACCACTTGCCCAGCTTTGCGGCGTGGGTGGTCTTGCCGTTGCCCTGCAAACCGCAGAGCATGATGACCGTGGGAGGCTTGGACTTGATGTGGATGCGGGCGGCCTCTTCGCCGCCCATGAGGGTGGTGAGCTCCTCGTTGACGATCTTGATGACCTGCTGGGCGGGGGTGAGGCTTTCCATGACCTCCTGGCCCATGGCCCGCTCGGTGACCTGGGCGATGAAGCTTTTGGCCACCGTGTAGTTGACGTCGGCTTCCAGCAGGGCCATGCGCACTTCGCGCATGGCGGCCTTGATGTCCGCCTCGGTGAGCTTGCCTTTGCCCCGCAGGCGCTTGAACACGCCGCCCAGGCGCTGGGAAAGGGATTCAAATGCCATTGTGTTTCAAGACCCCCTTCTCAGTCGGTGATGCGCCGGATCTCCTCCAGCATCTGGTCCACGTCCCGCTCGATCTCCGCGTTGGGCGAGTAGGAGTTGGAGTTGGCAAATCGGATGGAGCGGGCCAGGCTTTCCAGCTGGGCCACGCCCTGCTGCACCGCCCGGTAGCGGGCCGCGAAGCCCACCTTCTGCTCCAGGTCGAGGATGATGCCCTCGCCGCGCTTGATGGAGTCCCGCACGCCCTGGCGGGTGATGCCGAAGTTATCGGCGATCTCGGCCAGCGACAGATCGTCGTTGTAGTACTGCTCCATCACCTCGCGCTGGCGCTCGGTGAGCACGTCGCCGTAAAAATCCAGCAGAAAAGAGATCTCCAGGTTCTTTGCCACGGGGCAGCCCATCCTTTCGCGAGGTTTGTAAAGGCTTTTGCTTTACAGTCCACATTATAGCAAAACAACCGCCGCCTGTCAAGAGGCATTGAACAAAAAGAAGGGCCGCATTTTGTGAAAAAGTGCAGAAAGCTGGGCCGCGAAGGGGGGCGGCGCATTGACGGAAGGGTCGCATTTGCTATAATAAAAGTAATTTATGGCAAAAGGGGGCGGCGGGCCGTGGCAGTGTTCAAGAACTACTACCAGTACCTCTACGCCTGCCCGGTGGTGGAGCTCACCGGCTACACCGCCCGCTTTGAGGTGCCGGGGCGCATTTTTGCCTATCTGGACTTTGCCGGCCCCACCGGCAGCGCCAAGGACGGCCTTGCGGAAGGCATGCTGGCGCTGGCGGCCCAGCGGGGCGACCTGAAGAAGGGCCAGCCGGTAGTGGAGGCCAGCGGCGGCACCTTTGCGGCGGCGCTGTGCATCGCGGCGAGGCGCAGCGGCCACCCGGTGTATCTGGTGGTCTCCCCCACCCTGCCGGGCGAGCGGCAGAAGCTGCTGCAGCGGCTGGGGGCCCAGCTGGTGCTGTGTCCGGAGGGCATGTCCCGCCGGAAGGCCGCCCGGGAAAAGGCCCTGAGCACCGCCGAGGAAAAGGGCGGCTATTACCTGGACTACTTCAACAACGACGACAACCCGGAATACCACCGGCGCATCACCGGCCCGGCCATCCTGAAGGCCACCCACGGCGGCGAGGACATCGACACCATCGTGGCGGGGGTGGGCAGCGGCGGCACAGTGACCGGCGTGGGCGAGCATGTGAAGGCCTGGACCAACCACATCCGCATGGTGGCGGTGGAGCCCTATGAAAGCCAGGCCATCGGCGGCGGGTTCATCGGCCGCCACGGCATCCCGGGGCTCGGGGCCGGCTTTGTGCCCCAGAACTACAACCCCTACATCGTGGACCGGGTGGTGGCGGTGGCCACCGGCGAGGCGCTGCGGGCCGCCCGGGACGTGCTGCGCACCGACGCCATCCCCGCCGCGCCCAGCGCAGGGGCGGCCCTCTTTGCCGCACGCATGCTGCTGGAACAGGGCAAGGCCAAAAGCGCCCTGTGCGTGTTCAGCGGCAGGCAGCTGTATGAATGAGGAAAGGACCGCCGCCCCGGCCGGGGCGGCGGTCCTTTTTTGCGTTTTTCCGCCTGCGGGGCGGCGCGTCAATAATACATGTACACCTGGCAGGGGATCATGCCGTTGTAGAGCTTGCGGCGGCGGGCCGCCTTTTTGCCGAAGTGCTTTTCAAAGTCGGCGTCGGCGGTGATGACGTAAGCGCCCTTCACCGGGTTCGCGGCAAGGCGCGCGCCCAGCGTGCCCGCCAGACGGGCGGCCTCGGAAAGGTCCCCCAGCCGTTCGCCGTAAGGAGGGTTGGTGAGCACCGTCTGCTCCGGGACGGGGGCAAAGTCCGCCACGTCGGCCACGGCGAACCGGCAGCGCTCGCCCACGCCGGCCAGCTTTGCGTTGTGGGCCACCAGCTCCACGGCGGCGGGGTCGATGTCAAAGCCGCAGCCCTCGAAGGCGGCGTCCTTGCGAATTTCCGAAAGGGCCTTCTCCCGCTGGGCGGCCCAGACGGCGGGCGGGCAGAAGCTGTACTGCTCGGCGGCAAAGCGGCGGCGCAGGCCGGGGGCGATATTCATCGCCTTCTGGGCGGCCTCGATGACCAGGGTGCCGCTGCCGCAGAAGGGGTCGGCCACCAGCGTGTCCCGCCGCACGCGGCCCAGGTCGGCGATGGCGGCGGCCAGCGTCTCCTTGATGGGCGCGCCGGTGGCGTTGCGCCGGTAGCCCCGCTTGTGCAGGCCGTCGCCGCTGGTGTCCAGCATCAGCTCCGCCTGGTTCTTGCGGATGGAAAAACGGATTTTATACTGCACGCCGGTCTCGGGCAGGAAGAGGGTCTTGTGGCCCTTTTTCAGCCGCTCCACCACCGCTTTTTTCACGATGCTCTGGCAGGCGGGCACGCTGGACAGGGTGCTGGACAGGCTGGACCCTTTCACCGGGAAGGCGGCGTCGGCGGGCAGCAGCTCCTCCCAGGGCACGGAGAACACCCCGTCGAACAGTTCGTCAAAGGTGTTTGCGGGAAAGCGCTTGAGCAGGATGAGCACCCGCTCGGCGCAGCGCAGGTTGAGATTGGCGGCGGCGATCATGCTCTCGTCCCCCGAGAAGGCGATGCGCCCGTCGGTGACCTGCACGTTCTCCGCCCCCAGCCGCCGCACCTCAAAGGCGGCGGTGCTCTCGGTGCCGAAGTAGCAGGGCGCGATCAGTTCAAATTTCATAAAGGCAGCTCCTTTTTCTGCGGCCCGCCCCGAAACGGCGGGTCGGTGTTCGGCGGTCTCGCCGGGATATTATCATAGCATCCCCCGCCCCGGCGCGCAAGATGATTTTGCCGCCGCCCGGCAAAAAAAGCCGCCCCGGGACAGGCCCGGGGCGGCTTTGGTGGGTCAGTTCAGGGGGATGAGCACGCCGTAGCCGCCATCGGCACGGCGGTAGACCACCTGGATCTGGTCGTTCTCCATGCTGCGGTACATGAAGAAGTTGTGGCCCAGCAGATTCATCTGCAGGATGGCCTCGTCGGTGGTGCAGGGCTTGACGGCGAAGCGCTTTTCGCGGATGACCTCGAAGGTCTCCTCCGGCTCGGGGTCGGCGGGCCACTCCGCGGCGCGGGTCATCTTGGTGCTCAGGCGCTTGCGGTTCTTCACCAGGCGGCGGGTCAGCAGGTCCGCCGCATCCTCCAGCGCGGCTTCCATCTGGTCGGCGGTCTTTTCGGCCCGCACGGTGATGCCGTTGTCATAGACGGTGATCTCCACCGTCTGGCGGCTCTTTTCCACCGTGACCGTGACCTGCGCCTGGGTCTCCTCGGGGAAGAACTTATCCAGCTTTGCCAGGCGCTTCTCCGCTTTCTCGATGAACGAGGGTTTCAGGGAAACTCTGCGACCAGTGCATGTGACCTTCATAAACCTATGCCTCCTTTTGGCGTATGACTGCCGCCGGGTCTTTGCCCTTTGCACAGCCTCCGCCTCTTTGATACTATTATTATAGCAATATTGCACAAAAAACACCAGAGAAAAGGCGTGTACAGTCTGTAAAGTTTTTGTGGCAAAGGTGTGTGAAAATGCACAAAACCCGCCGCCCTGAAAAGGGCGGCGGGCGGTCATCGAATGATTCAGGCCGGGTCGCGCACGTTGATGATGAGCGCCAGAAAGCGCAGGGGCTTGTCCGAGCGGTTCTCGATGGAATGGGAGGAGCCGTCCCGGCACTGCATCATGTCGCCGGCGGCCAGATCGTACTCTTCGCCGTCCTCCACCACATGGCCCACGCCCTCCAGGATGTAGTAGACTTCATACTCGCCCTGGTGCTTGTGGTAGCCGATGGAGCTGCCGGGCTGAAGGGTGTTCACGGCGAACAGCCGCCCGGAGCCGTAGGCGCAGTCGGCGGGCAGGATGTGGTGCACGGTGCACTCCCCTTCGCCCCCTGCCATCTTGGGGCGCACTTCTTCCAGCTGGTCTTTGCAGAGAATTTTCATTGTGTTTTCCCTCGTTTCAATTGAAATTGTAGGCCGTGACGATGGGCTCCCGGCCCAGGGTGCGGTCGTTGAAATACTCATAGAGGCAGATGCCCAGGAAGGAGCCGCTGATGTTGTAAACGTTGGTGTAGCCGTTGTCCAGCAGCTCGCACAGGGCGTAGTAGCTGCGCTGGCTGGTGCGGCAGTGGAGGTAGACCGGCACGTCTTTGGGCACCTCGTTCATCCGCTCCCGGAAGCGGGACAGGGGGATGTTCACCGCGCCCTTGAGGTGGCCGGCATTGAACTCCCGCTCCTCCCGCACGTCGATGATGCAGGCCCCCTGCTCCACCAGGCGGCGCACGGCGGTGACCGGCACCTGCTTCACCCGGCCTTCCAGCACGTTCAGGCCCACCAGCGCCGCCAGATTCACCACGTCCTTGGCGGTGCCGTAGACCGGCGAGTAACACAGTTCCAGCTCCTTCAGGTCCGCCAGGGTGCCGTTCATGGAGATGAGGGTGGCGATGACGTCGATGCGGCGCACCGCGTCGCCCCGGCCGATGGCCTGGGCGCCCAGGATGCGGCCGGTGGGGGTCTCGAACACCAGCTTGAAGGCCATCCAGGCCGCGTCGGGCATGAGGCCGACTTTGTCGGTGGGATAGAGCAGCACCGACCGGCAGGGGATGCCCGCCTTATAGGCCGCCTTTTCGGAAAGGCCGGTGGCGGCGGCGTTCTGGTCGAACACCCGCACGCAGGCCGAGCCGATGAAACCCCGGGTATCCGCCGGGCGGCCGCAGATGTGGTCCGCCGCCGCGCGGGCCTGCCGCTGGGCCGGGCCCGCCAGGGCCAGCCGCCCGGGCCGCCGGGCCAGCCGGTCGAAGCTTTCCACCGCGTCGCCCACGGCGTAGACGTCCTCGTCCTCGGTGCGCCAGTTGGCGTCCACCTTGATGCCCCGGGTCTCGCCGATGGCAAGGCCCGCGTCTTTGGCGAGGGCGGTCTCCGGCGAAACGCCGATGGCCAGCACCACCATCTGGGCGGGCAGGTCAAAGGCTTCGCCGTCCCGGGTGACGGTGATGCGGTCCGGGTGCACGGCGGCGAGCAGGCTGTTCAGTTCCACCTGCACGCCGTTGTCCATCAGTTCCTTGTGCAGTATCTGGGCCATGTCGTAGTCGAAGGGGGCCAGCACCTGGTCCGCGCCCTCCACCAGCGTGACCAGCAGGCCGGCGCAGGCAAGGTTTTCCGCCACCTCCACGCCGATGAAGCCGCCGCCCACCACCGCCGCGCGGGTCACGCCCTGTTCGTCGATGTAGGCCTTGATGGCCTTCACGTCGGTGACGTTGCGCAGGGTGAACACATGGGGGCTGCGCATCCCCGGGATGGAGCCGGGCACGATGGGCGCGGCGCCGGGGGCGAGGATGAGCTTGTCGTAGCGTTCGGTATAAGCGGGGCCCTCTTTGGGCTGCACCGTCACGGTTTTGGCCTTGCGGTCGATGGCCGTGACCCGGCTGTTCACCCGCACCTCGATGTTGTGGCGCGCCTTGAAGGCGCGGGGCGTCATCAGCACCAGGTCGTCCGCGTCAGGGATGGTGCCGCCCAGATGATAGGGCAGGCCGCAGTTGGAGAAGGAGACGTGCTCGCCCTGTTCAAAGATGATGATCTCGGCTTTTTCGTCCAGCCGGCGCAGCCGTGCCGCCGCGCTGGCGCCTGCGGCCACGCCGCCCACCACGATCACTTTCATCGCTTCAACTTCCTTTCTCCGGCGGCAGGGCCGCCGTTTTTTTCTGTGGTAAACAAAAGCGGACTGCCGCTGCCGACAGTCCGCCCTTTTGCCTTGTTTTTCCGTGGGCCGATGCTCAGCGCCGGCGGGAATAGCCGCCTCCGCGGCGGTTCTCGGTGACCCGCTTGAGGTCGGAGATCTTCTCCTCGCTCTGGCTCTTGAACTTGGCCATCATGTCCTCAAAGCTCATCTCGCCCTGAGGCGCGGCAGCCTTGGGCTGCCAGACCCGGGGCGCATCGGAGCGGCCGCGCTGGCCGCCGCGCTGCCCGCCGTGAGGGCCGCCCCGGTTCTGGCGCGGCTCGGGGGGCAGGGTGCGCTTGATGGAGAGGGCGATCTTGCCGTCCTCCGCGATGTTGAGCACCTTGACCTTGACCTCCTGCCCCTCACTGAGCACGGTGGACAGGTCCTCGATAAAACTGTTGGACACCTCGGAGATGTGCACCATGCCGGTCTTTCCGCCGGGCAGTGCAACAAAGGCGCCGAACTTCTTGACGCCGGTGATCTTTCCTTCCAGAATGGCCCCTACCTCTAACTGCAACGCGATATAACCCCTTTATGTTTATTCTGCAAAAGGCCCGCAACGCGGCGGTGTGCCGCGGCCTTTGTGCCGTGTTTTACTGGCCGGTGACGTCGATGAACACCCGCTCGTTGGGCTTGGCATAGCCCAGTTTGTCCCGCGCGACCCGCTCGATGATCTCCTGGTCGCTGCCGGATTCCAGCACCCGCTCCAGCTCGTCGTTCTGCTGGCGCTGCTGTTCCAGCTGGTTCTCCAGGTCCTGCAGCTCCTTCTGCTTGGCGGCGATGTCCACCTGGTTGAACACAAGGCCCGCCACCAGATAGCCGCCGATCAGCACGAGGCCCGCCCGCAGAAAAAAACGGGGCAGAAGCGGCGCACGCTTTTGCTTCTTTTCCATGCTGCCGGCCTCCTTCGCCGAAAAATGAGCGCATTACTCCCGTGGAGTTACCAGTGGGTTATCTGAATTATACAACACACGCGCTTTATTTTTCAACTGTTTTTTGCGGCGTTTTTTGGCAGCGACACTCAATTTGTTCCCCGCTGCGCGCGCCGCGCGCCCGCAAAGGCGCGCGAGGGGCCGCATCGCCAGCAGCCACAGCAGCACAAAGGGCCGGGCGATGGTCCATTTTACCAGCCGCTGGGCCGCTGCGCACCCCGGCGCAAGCACAAAAAAATACCCCGCCAGACCCAAAGCAAGGCCCGCGGCCATGTACCAGCGCACCACGCCGCTGTAGCTGCGGGAGGCGGCAAAGCTGCAGGCCAGCACCGCGGCGGCAAGGGCGGCGGCAAGGTCCAGCACAAAACACACCGGGCGGCTGCCGCCAAGAAAGAAGCGGGCAAGGTCGTAGCACGCCGCCAGAAAAAAGCCCAGCCCCAGGCAGCACAATGTATCCGCCAGGACGTAGGGCGGGGCGGCGAGGGCCACCATGGGCCTTCAGCGCAGCAGGCGGCGCCACAGGCCGCCCGCCGGCGCGGGTTCGGTGTACTGCATGGACTCGATGCGCCCGAATATTTTCACCTCGCCCGTCTGGATGGACAGTTCGCTCACCGACAGGCCCTCGCCCCCCACCAGCAGGGTGCCCTGCTGGGTCTCGAGGGTGGCGCCGGTCTCGTCGCAGCTCACCACCCGCGTCACGCCGGTGGCGGTGAGGGCGCTGCGGTCCTCCACGATGAGGTGATGGGGCAGCTTTGCCGCCGGACTTTCAGCGGGCCGGGCGGCGGGGGTCTTTTTTTCCTGCATGATCTGCACCTGCCTTTTCGCCAATGTATATGCCGGGGCGGCGGGCGGTTATGACCGGCGGCACAGAAAAACCGCCCCGAAGGCGGCGCCTTCGGGGCGGTCATTCTCAACAAAGCAAAGTCATCCTTCGATGACTTCGTACATCTCCCGGGCCACGTCCTTGCCGGCGGGGGCGAGGGTGGACAGCACCCGCACCTTGACCGGCTTGTTGCCGAAGGTGATCTCGATGACGTCCCCTTCCTTGACGGCGTAGCTTGCCTTGGCGGGCTTGCCGTTCACCAGGATACGGCCCGCGTCGGCCACCTCGTTGGCCACGGTGCGCCGCTTGATGAGGCGGCTGACCTTCAGGTATTTGTCGATGCGCATAAAGCTCGCTCCTTTCCCGCCGGGCGCCCGGCGAACGAGAAAACGGCCCTGCCCCGCGGCGCGGCGGCAGAGCCGTTGAGGATCGGGTCCGCTGTGATTACTTGGACACCGCGTCCTTCAGGGCCTTGCCGGCCTTGAAAGCGGGAGCGGTGGTAGCGGCGATCTGGATGGTCTCCTTGGTGCGGGGGTTGATGCCGGTGCGGGCGGCGCGCTTGTGGGTCTCGAAGGTGCCGAAGCCAACCAGAGAGACCTTATCGCCGTCGGCCAGGGCCTTGGTGATGACTTCCACAGTGGCGTTGACAGCCTTCTCGGCGTCCTTCTTGGTCAGCTCGGCAGCCTCAGCGACAGCCGCGATCAGTTCAACTTTGGTCATGATGTTTTACCTCCAAAAATTTATGCCAGCACAAAGGGATCAGCCCTTTGATGTCTGTTCGGTCTCCTTGGCCGCCTTCCAATAGCGGTCAAGGTCGGCGGGAGAGACTTCCTCCAGGGCTTTGCCCTCGGCGGCGGCCTGCTCCTCGCAGGAGATGACCCGGTTCTGGAACCGGGTGGTGGCCCGGCTCAGGGCCTGCTCGCTGTCCTGTCCGAGCATGCGGCCCAGGTTGGCGGCGGCAAAGAGCACATCGCCCAGTTCCCATTCAACGCCCTCGCCCGAGGCCATGGCCTCTTTCAGTTCGGCCAGCTCGCTTTCCAGATCGGCCAACGCGGCGGCGGCGTCCGGGTAGGCAAAGCCGTAGGCCCCGGCGCGCTTTTGCACCTTGGCCGCCCGCATCAGCGCGGGAAAGGCCGCGGGCACGCTCTCCAGCCGACTCTTGGCGGTGGTGCGCGCCTTCTCGGCGTTTTTCAGCGCCTCCCAGTTGGAGAGCACCTCGCCGGTGGTCTCGGCCACCGTGTCGCCGAAGACGTGGGGATGGCGGTAGATGAGCTTTTTGCAGATGCCGTCGCACACGGAATCGAAGTCAAAAACGCCTTTTTCGGCCTCCATCTGACAGTGGAGCGCCACCTGCAAAAGCACGTCCCCCAGCTCTTCTTCCAGGAGGTGAGCGTCGCCGAGGTCGATGGCCTCCAGCGCCTCGTAGGTCTCCTCGATGAAGTTCGAGCGGATGGACTGGTGGGTCTGTTCCTTATCCCAGGGGCAGCCGTTCACGGGGTCGCGCAGAAGAGACACGATGCGCACCAGGTCCTGGGCGGTATAGTGCTCTTTTTGCTCAAAGTCCACCAAACGGCTCACCTCCTTAATCGCTTTCTAATTTTACTCCACGCAAAATGGCTTTTCAAGCCCCTTTGCCCCTATTTTTGCCCCATCCGGGCGGTTTTCATACTTCTGAACAAAATTCGATGCAAATAGAACGGCGGAATGTGTGCAATCACCCATCCGCCGTTCATTTTTTTGTTTTATTGCTGTTTTTCGCCGCGGCTCACGGTGAACACCACCGCGCTGCCGCTGCCCTTTTGCCCAAGCTTAAAGCTGTGCCCCGCACCCAGAACAAAACAGGGCATCCTCTTCCACCTCGCAACCGCACTGGGGGCAGGTCTTGGTGGGGGTCTCGGGCACGTCGATGGGCGCTTCGCCCACGGCGGCAGACTGGTTTTTCAGCTCGTGGATCTTGTCGTCCAGCGCGCCGATGGCGGCGATGTATTTTTCCACCAGGGGGCGGTTCTCCTCGCCGTTTTTGGCCAGACTGTAGACCAGCGCGCCCAGCTGGCGCTCGGCCTTGGCCTTCTTGCCCTGCAGCGCCAGCAGATCGGTCTGGCGCTTGCCCTCGCGGGCCAGGTCGGTGGCGGTCTTCTTGGCAGTGTCCACGGCTTTGGCGCCGGCCTCCAGAATGCGATCGATGTCGATGTTCACGTTCATTGCAGTGCACCTCTTTCTGCCGGCAGACGCCGGATGTTTCTGTGTTCATTATACTGCGCCGCCGTCTGCGGCGCAACCGTTCAGCCCAAAAACTCCCGCAGCATGGAGTTCTCGGGAACGAGGCTCTCGTCCAGCGCATCCACCAGCGCAAAGCGCCCGGCAAGGCTGTTCAGCGTCTCGCACAAAGGATGCTCCGGGGGCAGGCTGCCCGCCAGCGAGGCCACAAAGGGCGCCAGCAGGCAAATTTCGTAGCTGAAGGAGGTGTCCATCAAGAGGTCCGCCTCGGGCTTGAACACCTTGATGAACTTGTCCTCGCCGGCGCACACGCCGCCCCACATGCCCAGGGTCTTTTCGATGCTGTGGCCGCGGAACTTGCAGTCCCGCATCATGCGGCGGGCAAGGCGGATGTCCCTCGTGGGCAGCACCCGCTGGCCCCGGTGGCTGTATTCCTCCCGCAGGCCGGCGTAAATTTTGTAGGCGCTGCCGGCGGGCAGCGGCGCAGTGAGTTCCGGGTTCAGGGCATGGATGCCCTCGATGATGCACACCCCGCCGGGCACTGACAGGGGGATCTTTTTCTCCTTGCGGGTCTCGGTGACGAAGTCGAACTCCGGCAGAAGGGTCTCGCCGGTGGCCAGGATGTCCTTCAGGCACCGGTGTATCTCCTTCATGTCCAGGGCGGTGACGTTCTCATAGTCCTTGCTGCCGTCCGGCAGGCGGGGGTATTCGTCCAGATTTTTATAAAAATTGTCCAGGCTGACCACCTGGGAAGGGCAGCCCCGCCCCCGCAGCGCCGCCGCCATCTTGTTGGCTGTGGTGGTCTTGCCGGAGGCGGAGGGCCCGGTGAGCATGACGATGGGGCTGCCGCTGGCCAGCACCTCGCTGGCCGCCGCATGGATGCGGCCCTCGTACTCCATTTCGCAGTGGCGCACGAAGCTCGCGGCGCTCTCGGCCGCGGTGTTGATGAGGCTTATCTCAACGAGACGTTTGGGGATCCAGATAGCGGGCATAGAATTCGCTCACTCCTTCCTTGCGCTGGAGGATGGTGTCAAATCCGTTGATGTATTCGGCGGGATACTTGTAGTTGAAGATGCGCTGGATGCGGTCGCCGCCGGGCTGCACCAGCTTGGTGGAGCCGCCCGCGCCCGCCGACAGGATGGAGTGCACTTCCTCCATGATATAGATATTATAGTACCCCTCTTTGCCCGGTTTGCACCAGCCGGTGTTTTCCAGGTTCTGCAGGGTGCCTTTCTGGCGGTAGAGGTAATAGGGCCGGTAGCCCGCCTCGCTCAGCGCGCTGCACTTTTCCAGCATGGCGGCCACGTCGCCGTAGTCGGCGGCGGCGCTGCCGATGACCAGATTGGAGGCGCGCTTCAGGGTGAGGGTGTGGACGGTGATATTTTCCGGGGAAAGGGCGATGGCGGTGGAAAGGCTCTTTTCAAAGCCTTCCACCGTGTCGCCGGGCAGGCCGGCGATGAGGTCCATGTTGATGTTGTCGTGTCCTGCGGCCCGGGCTTCCTCAAAGCAGCGCAGGATGTCCGCCGCCGAGTGCTTGCGGCCGATGCGGGCCAGCACCTCGTCGCTGAAGGTCTGGGGGTTGATGGAGATGCGGGTGGCGCCGTACTCTTTCAGCACCGCCAGCTTTTCCGCGTCGGTGCAGTCGGGGCGGCCCGCCTCCACGGTATACTCTTCCAGCCCTGAAAGGTCGAAGCACTCGGCCACGGTGCCCATAAGCTTGCGCAGGCCGTCGGGCGAGAGGGCCGTGGGGGTGCCGCCGCCGATGTAGATGGTCTTGAGGACGAGGCCGCAGCGTTCCGCCTGGTCCCGCATGGCCCGCACTTCGTTGCAAAGGGCGTCCAGATAGGGGTCCATCAGCTTGCCCTCCCGCTGGGTGGAGAGGGACACGAAGCTGCAATAGCTGCACCGGGAGGGGCAGAAGGGGATGCCGATGTAGAGGCTGTAATCCCGCGGACCGCGGGCCGCCAGGATGGGCTTTTGCAGGTCGGCGATGGACTTTGCCAGCCGGAATTTTTCCTCGGTGCAGTCGTATTTTTCCACGAAGAGGCGGTGGATGTCCTCTTCGGAGAGGCCGGCGGCGCGGCGGTCGTGGATGATGCGCACCGGGCGCACGCCGGTGAGCTTGCCCCAGGGCGGACGGATGCCGGTGACCTGTTTGAGAAGTTCATACACAAGGCTGGCCAGCTCGTACTCCGCCTGTTTTTCGTCGGCGGGCGCGGGGGCGTACAGCACGGTGCACTTGCCCGAAAGGCGCACGCCGGCCGCGAGGCGGCGGCCCGCTCGGGCCAGCACCGCGTCCTCCTTCTGAGGCAGGCGGCGCACCAGCCGGGCGTTTGCGAAAAAGAGCCGGGCCACGTTCTCCGGCTCATAGACCGAGGCGAGGCCCCGGACACAGATGTTCATTGTCAGTTCTCCTTGACGTTGAGATAGGGGTTGGAGGCCTTTTCCTCCCCCAGGGTGGAGAAGGGGCCGTGGCCGGGCAGCACCTGGGTGTCGTCCGGCAGGGGCAGCGCCCGCAGCTTCGCAAGGCTCTGGCACATCTCCTGCCAGCTGCCGCCGGCAAGGTCGGTGCGGCCCACGTCGCCGGCAAAGAGGGTGTCGCCGGTGAAGAGCAGACCCTCGCAATAGAGCACCCAGCTGCCCCGGCTGTGGCCGGGGGTGTGCCAGGTGGTGATGGAAAGGCCCGCAAGGCTGAGCGTTTCGCCGTCGGTGTAGCCCAGGGTGCCGGGGCCGGCGGGCATCAGCTGGGTGCCGCGCGCGTCCGCCGGGTCGAGATAGACCGGGCAGCTCCACCGCTTTTGCAGCGCGGGCAGGCCGGTCATGTGGTCGTAGTGGCCGTGGGTGAGCAGGATGGCCTCCAGCGAGGCCCCCTCCCCTTCCAGCAGCTTGTCAAAGGCGGCAAGGGAAGGCGCGGGGTCGATGACCACGGCCTTGTTCCCTTCCCCCACCAGCACGAAGCTGTTGGTCTCCAGGGGGGCGGGGCCGTTGAGATGGAATACTTTCATGGGTGGCTCCTTTTTTGACGTGGGGCGTTTCACCACTGGTCGGTGTCGATGACGATGGTCACCGGGCCGTCGTTGGCGATGTTCACCAGCATATCCGCGCCGAACTCGCCGTGCTTGACCTCTTTCAGGCCCTGCTTTTCCATCTCGGCCAGGAACAGGTCGTAGGCGTCGATGGAGAGGGGCGGTTTTGCCGCGGTGATATAGCTGGGGCGCTTGCCCTTTTTGGTGTCGCCGTAGAGGGTGAAGTTGCTCACCACCAGGGCGGAATAGCCCAGGTCCACGGCGCTTTTGTTCAGCTTGCCCTCCTCGTCCGGGAAGACGCGCAGGTTGGCGCACTTTTCGGCCAGCTTGGGCACGATGTCCAGGGTGTCGGTGTCCTTGACGCCCAGCAGGATGACGATGCCGGGGCCGATGGCTCTCGGCTCGCCCCCGTTCACCGACACGTCCGCTTTGCGCACGCACTGAATGACTGCTCGCATAGGTTCGTTTCCTCCTTCGCGCCGGCCTTTAGATGCGGATGACCTGAATGACGTCCCGCACCTTGCGCAGCTTGGCCAGCACGCTGTTGAGATGTTCGGTGTTGGAGATGCCCAGGGTGATGCTCATGGCGGCGCGGCCGTTGTCCACCGCGCGGGCGCTCATGGCATAGATGGGCACCCGCAGCTCGCCCAGGGCCACCGCCACGTCGCCCACCAGGCCGTCGCGGTTCATGGAGATGAGCTCCAGGGTGGCCTGATAGTTCTCCTGCTCGCTGGCCTCCCAGTGGGCGGGCACCCAGCGGCCCCGGTTCTCGGGGTTGGAGAGGCTGGCCTGCACGTTCTGGCAGCTCTTTTTGTGGATGGACACGCCGAAGCCCCGGGTGATGAAGCCCACGATCTCGTCGCCGGGCAGCGGGGTGCAGCACTTGGCGAACTTGACGGGGCAGTTGTCGATGCCCTCCACCACCACGCCGTCGGTGCTCTTGGTGGTCTTGATGGGGATGTCCGCCAGGGCGGCGGCCTTCGGCTGGGCGGCCTTGAGCTTGGCGTATTCGTCCTTCACCTTGCCCATCAGGCGGCTGAGCTGCAGCCCGCCGTAGCCAAGGGCGGCGTACATCTCGTCCACCGAGTTGAGCCGCTGGCGGCGGGCAATTTCGGCCATGAAGTCGTCCCACTGGTCGTCCGGCACGTTGATGAGGTTGCGGCGCATCTCCTTTTCCAGAGCCTCGCGGCCCTCCTGGATGTTCTCTTCCCGCCGCTCCTTCTTGAACCAGTTGCGAATTTTGTTGCGGGCCTCGCTGGTGGTGACGATTTTGAGCCAGTCGCGGCTGGGGCCCTTGTCCGCCGGGCCGGTGAGGATCTCGATGATTTCGCCGGTGGCCACCTTGTGGTCGATGGGCACGATGCGCCCGTTCACCTTGGCGCCTATCATGCGGTTGCCCACCGCCGAATGGATGGCATAGGCAAAGTCGATGGCGGTGGCGCCGGCGGGCAGGTTGATCACGTCGCCCCGGGGGGTGAAGGCAAAGACCTCCTCGGGCAGAAGGTCGCCCTTGATGTCCTGGAGCAGGCTGCCCGCGTCGTCGCTCTCCCGCTGGCTCTCCAGCAGCTGGCGCACCCAGGCCAGCCGCTCGTCCAGCCGGTCGGAGCCCTGCACGCCCGCCTTGTACTTCCAGTGGGCGGCAACGCCGTACTCCGCCATCTGGTCCATCTCACGGGTGCGTATCTGCACCTCGAAGGGGATGCCCTCGTGGCCGATGACGGTGGTGTGCAGCGACTGGTAGCCGTTGGGCTTGGGGGTGGAGATATAGTCCTTGAAGCGGTTGGGGATGGGGTGGTACATATCGTGGATGATGCCCAGGGCGTTGTAGCACTCGGCCACCGTGTCCAGGATGATGCGCACCGCGTAGACGTCGTAAATTTCGGCGAAGTCCCGGTCCTGGATGAACATCTTGCGGTAGATGCCGTAGACGCTCTTCACCCGGCTCTTCATGGCGGCGTTCTCCATGCCGTTCTCCGCCAGACGCTGCTGAATGACGCGGCTGGTCTCGGCCACGAAGGTCTCGCCGCCCGCCCCCGCCAGCAGGTCCTTTATCTCCTGGTAGCCCACCGGGTCCAGATAGCGCAGGCTGCGGTCCTCCAGCTCTTCCTTGATGTTGCTGATGCCAAGGCGGTGGGCGATGGGGGCGTAGACCTCCATGGTCTCCAGGGCTTTGTCCCGCCGCTTCTGCTCGGGCCATGCGTCGCCGGTGCGCATGTTGTGCAGCCGGTCGCACAGCTTGATGATCATGACCCGCACGTCCTGGCTCATGGCCAGCAGCATCTTGCGCAGGTTTTCCGCCTGCTGCTCCTCCACGCTGGAGAACTGAATTTTGGTCAGTTTGGTGACGCCGTCCACCAGCCTCGCCACGTCCGGCCCGAACTGGGACTGAATATCCTCCAGAGCGGTGGCGGTGTCCTCCACCACGTCGTGCATCAGGGCGGCGGCAAGGCTCTCGGTGTCCATGCCCAGCTCCACCAGCAGCAGCGCCACGTTCAGCGGGTGGCAGATGTAAGGCTCGCCGGAGCGGCGGAACTGGCCCGCGTGGGCCGCGTCCGCCAGGGCGTAGGCCTTATCCAGCATTTCCAGGTCATAGGGGCGGCCGGTGTCGGTGACCGCCTTTTTCAAATCAGCATAGGTGATGTAGTCTGCCATGGGTCATGCCTCCAGAGCTTTGAGAATGGGCGCGGCGGAAAGGTCCTTTTTGCCTTCCACCGGCGCCGGGGCCAGACGGCGGGCGCCGTTCTCCCGCCGCACCTGCACCAGACCCAGCTGGCGCAGGGCTTTGAGGCCCACAAGGGTGCGCCCGGTGTTCTGCGCCCCCATGCGTGCCAGCAGGGGCAGCAGGTCGTCCACCGAGGCGCCCTCCTGCCGGATGAGCCGGTAGAGGGCCGCGATGTGGGCCCGGTCCGGCAAAAGCAGGCGCTTTTCCTCGCTTGTGAGGGACGCGCCGCGGTTGAACGCTTCGTAAAGGGCCGCCTGCCGCACGGCCTCGTCGGGCAGGCCCGCCGGGCGCAGCGCCCGCACCCGGGCGGAGAGCTGGGGCCCGTTTTTGCCCTCGTAGACCGAGAGGCTCAGCGCCGCGTCCACCCGATCTCCCGGCTGGTAGGCCAGCTGGGCAGGGGCGGTGCCGAAGCAGGCGGCGAAGATGCTGCCATTCCCCTGCCGCAGGCGCAGCCGGGTGTGCTTGCCGTCGCTCACCGGGAAGACGCCGTCCACCACCGCGTCCTGCAAAAAGAAGACGGGAGCGGGGTTTTCGTGGCCGCAGGGGGCCAGATAGGAAAGGCTCTCCACGTCCGCCACGGTGAGGGAGTCCAGCCGCACGGATGCGTCCAGGCGCAGGGGCGGGGTCTCCAGCACGGGATACTCTTTGGCGGCGAACTCGTTGATGGCCCGGCGCAGAGCGGGGATGTTCTCCTCCTTCACCGACAGCCCCGCCGCCATGGCGTGGCCGCCGAAGCGGATGAGCACCGGCGCGCAGGCGCTGATGGCCCCGTGGAGGTTGAAGCCGGGCACGCTGCGCCCGGAGCCCTTGCCCTCACCGTTCTGCACGCTGATGACCAGCACGGGCCGGGCGTATTTTTCCACCAGACGGCTGGCCACGATGCCGATGACGCCGGGGTGGAAGCCCTCGCCCCAGACCAGCAGCACCCGGTCCCGCAGGCGGGCGGGGTCGGCGGCGATCTGGGCCTCGGCCTCGGAGAGGATGGTCTGTTCGGCGGCCTGCCGGTCGGCGTTGGCCTGGTTCAGGCGGGCCGTGAGGGCCTGGGCCTTTTCGAAATCTTCGCACAGCAGCAGCTGCAGCGCGGTGGAGGCGGTCTCCATCCGGCCGGCGGCGTTGAGCCGCGGTGCCAGCGCGAAGCTGATGTTCTCGGAGGTGACGGGCTTGTCGGCCAGGCCGCAGCCCTCCAGCAGCGCCACAAGGCCGGGCCGCTCGCAGTTTTCCAGCAAAGCAAGGCCGTGTTTGACGATGGTGCGGTTCTCGCCGGTGAGGGGCATCACGTCCGCCACCGTGCCGATGGCCGCAAGATCCCCGCACTGCTCCAGCAGTTCCTCGGGGGGGCAGCCGTCCAGCGCGGCGCACAGCTTGAAGGCCACCCCCGCGCCGGAAAGGCACTTGAAGGGGCTTTCGTCGTCGGCGCGGGCGGGGTCCACCACGGCCACCGCCTCGGGCAGCACCGCGCCGGGCAGATGGTGGTCGGTGACCACCACGTCCACCCCCAGCTCGGCGGCGCGCCTGACCTCCTGCACGGCGGAAACGCCGTTGTCCACGGTGATGATGAGCTTGAAGCCCTTTTCCGCAAGGCTTTCCACGATGGGCACGGTGAGGCCGTAGCCCTCTTCGTCCCGACTGGGCAGCTTGCAGCGCACACTGGCGCCCATGCCCCGCAGATGTTCAAAAAGCAGGGCGGTGGCGGTGACGCCGTCCACGTCGTAGTCGCCGAAGATGACGATGGCTTCGCCCGCATCCACTGCTTTTAAAATACGCGCCACGGCCTTGTCCATATCCTTCAGCGCGAAGGGGTCGCTCAGGGGAGCGTCCTGGGTGAGGAAGGCCATGGCCTTTTCGGGGCTTTCCAGCCCGCGGGCCACAAGGATGCGCGCCAGCAGGCCGGGCGCACCGATGGCCGCGGCCAGTTTGGCCACGGTCTTTTCATCGGGCTTGGGTACCTGCCAGGTGCGGAAATTCATGGGTCAGAGCTCCTTATGGTCAAGATTGGTATTCCGCCAGCCCGTCCTGGGCCAGCATGGTCTGCATGGCGCTGATCTCGCTGGAGATGTCCAGCGCGGTGTCGGTGAGAAGGTCGTTGCGCAGGTTGTCGAAGGCGGTGTTCAGGGTGGTGAGGATGCCGCCGATCTCCTGGCGGATGTTGCCCGCCGCCTCGCCCTGCTGGTCCTTCACGTCGGCGTAGGTGCGCAGCAGCTTGAGGGTGGTGGGCATATAATAGCGGGCGAACTTGCGCACCTTGCCCGCGCTGGCGGGGTGGGCCTTCACCCAGTTCTGGATGTCGGCGGTGGTGACCCGCATGTGGAGCAGGCTGTCCCGCAGTTCGGGCTGGTCGGTCATGGAGGCGATGTGCTCGCCCAGCAGAAAATCGAAGTCGGTGCACTGCTGCATCAGCTCCGCCAGCTCGTTCGCGCCGGAAGGGGCGGCCTCGGCCCGGGCGGCGGCCTCCTGCCGCCGCTGCAGGTTGCGGTACTCGGCGGCGCTGATGAAGAACATCCCGTCGTCGTCATCCAAAAAGGCGTCGGGCAGCCAGCCCTGGCGGATCATGCGGTCCAGGTCCTTCTTGACAAAGTTCACCGGACGGCGGACGGCTTCGGCCATGCGCTGCAGCGGCGCCGAGCGGTCGCTGCCCATGGCGGCCAGATACCGCCGCATACGCCCGCGGCGGGCGGGCTGGCTGAAGGCCCAGCGGGCGGCGAAAGCGAAAACGGCGGTGACGCCCAGCAGGAACACCAGAGAGATGAGGACGATCACATCAAAGAAAAAAGCGAGGCTGAGGAGCGCCGTCAGCGCCATGAGGCCGGCGGCCACCGCGCAGACCACCGCCAGGGTGCCGCCGAAGATGCACAGGCCGTCCCGCAGGCCGTTGGAGAGGTTCGACCCCGCCTGGTTCATCCGGGAGGCCAGCGCGTCCCCCGCCCGCTGGGCGGCCTGCTGCGCATGGCTGTGCTGCTTTTGCCGGGCGGCGTTTTTGCCCACTTCCCGCGCCGCGTCGCTCAGCGCGCTGCCCATCTCACGGGTGGCGTCGCCCAAAGCGCCGCCCACCTCCTGGGCGATGACCCGGCCCAGCTCATGGATGCTCTGGGCCAGTTCCTGGGCGGAGTCCCGCACGGGGGGCGGCGGCGTTGCGCCGCTTTTCCCGGACGCGGACGTTCCGGCGTTCTTCTGCTCATTGAAAGTCTGCTGCATCCGCTGGCGCATCATGCGCTCGTATTGATAAGAGTCTCTGGGATTCTGGTTCTCGGCCATGGCGGCCACCTGCCTTTCCAAGGGGTGTCTGTGCGCCCGCAAAGGGCGAAAAAACAGTTTTATTCCGCGGGGGCGCTGCCCTCGATGATGGCCCGGGCCACCCGCAGGCCGTCCACGGCGGCGCTCATGATGCCGCCGGCGTAGCCCGCGCCCTCGCCGCAGGGGTAGAGCCCCGGCAGCGCGGCGCACTGGAAGTCGGCTCCCCGCTCCAGCCGCACCGGGCTGGAGGTGCGGGTCTCGAGGCCGGTGAGCACCGCCGACGGCCCGGCATAGCCCGGCAGCTTACGGTCAAAGGCGGCAAGGCCGGTGCGCAGGCCCTGGGCCAGTTCGGCGGGCAGAAGGCTGCCCAAATTGAAGGCGCGCACGCCCCGGTCGTAGGTGGGCTGCACCGCGGAAAGACGCAGGGCGCCCTCCCCTTTCAAAAAGCTCTGCACCGTTTCGGCGGGGGCGGTGTAGTCGCTGCCGCCCGCCCTGAAGGCCGCCTGCTCCAGCTGCCGCTGGAAGGCCACCGCCTTCATGGCGTCGCCGCCGAAGTCGGAGCCGTCCACGCTGATGACCACCGCCGCGTTGGCGTTTTTGCCCGCCCGGGCGTGGTAGCTCATGCCGTTGGTCAGAACGCCGCCCTCTTCGCTGGCGGCGGCGACCACCTGCCCGCCGGGGCACATGCAGAAGGTGTAGACGCACCGCTTGCCCACATGGTGGCTCAGCTGGTACTCTCCCGGCGGCAGCGCCGGATGGCCGGCGGCGGCGTGGTAGAGCCCGCGGTCGATGTCCGTTTGCAGATGCTCGGCCCGGAAGCCCACCGAGAAGGGCTTCGCGGTCAGGGGCAGGCCGTTTTCGGCCAGCATGGCGAAGGTGTCCCGGGCGGAGTGGCCCACCGCCAGCACCAGACGCTGGCAGGGGATGAGCCCCGCCGTGGTGCGCACGGCGGTCAGCCGCCCGTTCTTCGCTTCCAGCCCGGTGAGGGCAGTCTCAAAGAGCACCCGCCCGCCCAGGGCCTCGATCTCGGCGCGGATGGAGGCGATGACTCCCCGCAAAAGGTCGGTGCCCACATGGGGCTTCTGCTGCCAGGCGATCTCGGCGGGCGCGCCGTGGGCCAGCAGGGTGTCGGTGACAAAACCGCACAGCTCATCCCCGATGCGGGTGGTGAGCTTGCCGTCGGAAAAGGTGCCCGCGCCTCCCTCGCCGAACTGGATGTTGGCGTTTGGTTCCAGCGCGCCGCCGGCGAAAAAGCGCTCCACCGCGGCCACCCGCTTTTCAAGGGCCGGGCCCCGCTCCAGCACCAGCGGGCGGTAGCCCGCCCGGGCCAGCGCCAGCGCGGCGAACAGGCCCGCGGGCCCGAGGCCCGCCACCACCGGCGGGTCGTTCAGCGGCGCGCCGCCGGGCAGCGGGCGGTACTGGGCATGGCGGGCCAATGCAACACAAGGCGCGGAACCGGCCAAAGCCAGTTCCGCACCTTCGTCTTTGAGGCGCACGCCGATGGTATACACCAGCGAGGGCCGGCCGTGGCGGGCGTCCACCGAGAGGCGGGCCACGCCTGCGCCGGCCACGTCGCCGGGGCGTATCTTCAAAATTTTCATCGCCCGGCCCGCCGCCTCGGCCTCCGGCCGGGGCGTATCCAGGGGCAGGCGCACACCGCGCACCAGCAGCATCAGCTCTGTGCCCCGCTGGCGCTCACCTGACACTCCACCGAATAGCTGCCGGTGGCGAAGATGGTGGTGGATGCGGGGATCTGGATGCTGGCGGCCAGCTTCTCGCGGCCTTCCGCGATCTGGATGTCGGAAGCGTCAACCACGGCCACCACGCTGTTGGGGCTGAGGGCTTCCAGCTCCTCCTCGGGGCCCACCAGGGTCACGCTGCTGATGCGGGAATCCAGGGCCTTGATCTCCATGTTGGCGGGCTGGTTGATGACCCGGATCTGGCTGACGTTGATGGTCTTGGTGGCATAGCCTTGCGTGTTGAAGGTGAGGTTCACCGTGGTGATGTTGTCACGGCTTTCCACCCCCTTGGGCAGGTTCACCTGCAGCTGATAGACCTTGTCCAGCTGGAAGCTGGAGAGGTCGAAGTCGCTGACGGTGATCTCGGTGAGGTTCTGGATGACCGACGAGCGGCCGGAGACCACCATGGTCTCCTGGCTGAGGGTGTAGTCCAGCGAATTGAGGTCAAAGTTGGGCGGATAGTTGATGAAATTGACGCTCAGGGGCAGCTCCGCGTTCTGATAGACGGTGAGGTTCACGTCCACGATGGAGTTGTCCAGGCTGGAGAATTCCAGGTCCATGGGCTGGTTGTTCACGTCCCGCACTTCCAGGGTGACGGTGGCGATCTTGCTGGTGGACAGGTTCTCCAGGTCGGCGCTGGCGGGCACCTTGGCCACGATGCTGCCGATCTTCTCCACCTCGCTCTCCGGCCCGCGCACCGTCACGATGGAGGGCGCGGCGGTGGTGCTGTGGAGCACATAGCCGTCGGCGATGGTGATCTGCTGGTCCATCTCCACCTGCACGGTGAACTCCTTGCTCTCGATGGTGTCGAACACCACGGTCACGGTGTCGGAGGTGGAGGCGGTGACGCGGGAGGCGCTGTTGCCCAGCACCCGCACCAGCAGGTTCAGCTCCCAGGTGCCCGGGCCCTTGACGATGGAATAATCCGGGTAGACCAGCACATTCTCGGCGGTAAGGGCGTAGACGTCGGTGCCGTTGCCCGCCAGTTCCACCGTGACCTGGGCCATCGGGTCGTTGATGATGTCCAGCCCGAGGCTGGTGTACATCTGGCTGTCCTGCTCAAAGTTCACCGGCACGCCCTTGAGCCTGTTGGTCTGGTCCGGGTCGATGTAGACGGTGACGATGGTCCAGATGAGCAGGGCGATGCCCAGCGAGAGCAGGATGTTCACGCCCCGGTTGTTCAAAAAGGAACGGTCAATCTTTCTTTTTTTCATGTTTCCCTCTCCAGAACAGCGCCTTCTTGGATTCCTTCTCCTCGGGAGGCACCAGTTCCTCCTGCAGAAGGTTGAACAGATTCTGCCGGTCCAGACGGCGGATCAGCACACCGTTTTTGGCCATGGAGATGATGCCGGTCTCTTCGCTGACCACCACCACCACCGCGTCGGAGTTTTCGCTCATGCCCAGGGCCGCCCGGTGACGGGTGCCCATGTCCTTGCCGATCTCCAGATTGTCCGACAGGGGCAGAACGCATCCCGCGGCCTTGAGGGTGCCGTCCCGCACCACCACCGCGCCGTCGTGCAAGGGGGTGCCCTCATAAAAGATGGTGCCCAAAATCTCCGGGTTCACGTCGGCGTTGATGGCGGTGCCGGTGCGGATGATCTCCGAGAGATTGGAGCCCCGCTCCAGCACGATCAGCGCGCCGGTGTTGGTGTCGGAGAGCTGCTCGGCGGCGTCGCAGATGGCAAGGCAGGCGTTCTGCCACTTGCCTCGCAGGCTGGGGTCCGACCGGCGGCTGTGGAACAGGTTCGACGCCCATTTGTCGGTGCGGCCCACCTGCTCCAGCGCGCGGCGCAGTTCCGGCTGGAACAGCACGATGAGCGCCAGAAAACCGATCTGCAGCACCGCGTTCATCAGATAGGTCACGGTGCGCAGCTCCAGCGCGTAGGCCACGGCGTAGCCCACCAGCAGCACCACCGCGCCCTTAGCCACCTGCGCCGCCCGGGTCTTGCGCACCAGGGCGATCACCTCATACACGACGAAGGCGACGATCAGGATGTCCAGGATGTTGCGCGGGTCCTGGGTGATGGCACGGAAATTGTTGAATACCATGGTCAGCGTTCCGCTTTCAAACCAGTCTGCCAAACCAAGCCCTCCCTGTCAGGCGCGCCGGGTCAGCCGGGCGCCGAAAATCTCAACTTTCAGTATAACATACCGTTGTTTTCTTGCAAAGTTTTTTTCGCGGCAGGCCGCCAGATTTTACACTTTGCCGCCTTCCAGCAGGGCCACCGCATGGGCGGCGATGCCCAGGCCCTGGCCGGTGAAGCCCAGATGCTCCTCGGTGGTGGCCTTCACGCTCACCGCGCCCGGCTCCATGCCCAGCGCCGCCGCCAGATTCTGCGCCATGGCGGGGATGTGGGGCGCGAGCTTGGGCGCCTGGCAGAGGATGGTGGCGTCCACGTTCACCGGGCGGTATCCCTGTTCGGCCAGCAGCGCCGCCACATGGCGGGCCAGAGCCAGACTGTCCGCCCCTTTATAGGCGGGGTCCGAGTCCGGGAAGTGCTTGCCGATGTCCCCCAGGGCCGCCGCGCCCAGCAGCGCGTCCATCACCGCGTGGGTGAGCACGTCCGCGTCGGAATGGCCCAGAAGGCCCTTTTCATAGGGGATCTTCACCCCGCCCAGGATGAGGTCCCGCCCCTCCACCAGTTTATGTACGTCGTAGCCGTGGCCGATGCGCATGGTCGTTTCTCCTTTCAGGTCGTCGGGGGTGGTGATCTTGTAGTTCTCGTATTCGCCCGCCACCAGCTGCACCGGCCGGCCCGCCTGCTCGAACAGCTGGCAGTCGTCGGTGACCGCCTCGTCGCCGGCCAGGGCCAGATACGCCGCCCGGTCAAAGCACTGGGGCGTCTGCATGGCAAAGAGCTTCTGGCGGGGCGGGGTGCTCTCCACAAGGCCCGCCTCGTCCGCCAGCTTGATGGTGTCCTTCACCGGCACCGCCGGGGCCGCCGCACCCGTCTTTTCCGCCGCTTCCAGCACCCGGGTAATGACTTCTTCGCTCACGAAGGGACGGGCCGCGTCGTGGATGGCCACCAGTTCCCCTTTCGCCGCACGCACCCCCGCCAGGGCGCTGAGGGCCCGGGTGGCGCCGCCCTTCACCAGCGTCACCGGTTTTTTGCAGCGGGCCGCCGCGGCGCGGGCCGCGGTCTCGTCCGCCCCGGTGACCAGCACCAGGTCGGTGACGAGGGGGTGGCGGTCGAAGGCCGCCACGCTGGCAGACAGTACTGTGCCGCCGCCCAGCGGGGCCGAGAGTTTGTCGAACCCCATCCGGCGGGACGAACCCGCCGCCACCAGCACCGCCGTGACCGTTTTTTCCATCGCGCAGCCCTCCGTTTTTTGGCGCACCGCCGTTTTTGTATATTATTATAAAGGATATACGCAAAAAAATCCACCGGCGAAAGCCGGTGGATGGGATGCCGCGCTCCCTCAGGCGCGGCGCTGCTTTTTGTCCAGGCGCATCTTGTCGGCGATCATGGCGATGAACTCCGAGTTGGTGGGCTTGCCCCGCAGGTTGTGGATGGTGTAGCCGAAATAGCTGTTCAGCACCTCCACGTCGCCCCGGTCCCAGGCCACCTCGATGGCGTGGCGGATGGCCCGCTCCACCCGGCTGGCGGTGGTGCCGTTCTGCTTGGCGATCTGGGGATACAGGCGCTTGGTCACCGCGTTGATATAGTCCGGGTCGGCGGCGGTGAGCAGGATGGCGTCCCGCAAAAACTGGTAGCCCTTGATGTGGGCGGGCACCCCGATCTGGTGCAGGATCTCGGTGACGGTGACCTCGTCGCTGGACGCGCCGCGGCCCTGGGCCGGCGCGCCGGAGGCCCGGGTCACCCGGCTGACAAGGCTGGTCTCGTCGAAGGGTTTGAGGAAGTAGAAGGCAAAGCCGCTGTCCAGCAGTTCCTGCTCCAGCTGCTCGTTCTGGAACGCCCCCGTGACGTAGAACTGGGCGTGGCCGCCCTCCTGCTCGTAGCGCTGCTTCACCGAGATGGCGTCCAGCTCGGGCATGAAGGCGTCCAGCAGCACCGCCTGGGGCCGCTGGGTGCGCAGCGCGTCCAGCGCCGCCGCGCCGTTCTTCTCGCACACGTGCACCTCCACGCCCTTGGCCTCCAGGGCCGCCTTGCAGGCAGCGGTGCAGCCCGCGCCGGTATCCGTCATCAGGAATTTGATCGGTTCCATTTTTCTTCTCCTCCAAATTGTGTATTTCCCTTAACGGAACCAATTTTACCATATATTACCAATTTATGCAAGACTTTTTTCGCTCCTGCGCCACCATACGCGCCGCTTTGCGGGCTTAAATCCGCGCAAAGCGGCTTTTTATGCGGCTTTGCGCGCGGCCGCCGCGGCGGCGCTGGACAGCATGTTCTCGGCAAAAATGCCAAATCCCCGGGCGGGGTCGTTCACCAGAACGTGGGTCACCGCCCCCACCAGCCGGTCGTTCTGCACGATGGGGCTGCCGCTCATGCCCTGCACGATGCCGCCGGTGGCGGCCAGCAGTTCGGGGTCGGTGATGCGGATGACCATGTTGCGGTTGGGGTCCTCCTCGGTGAGGGAGACCTGCTCGATCACCGCGTCGTACCAGGCGGGCTCGTCGCCGCCGATGGTGGTGAGGATGCGGGCGGGCCCCTCGCTGACCTCCTGGGCCTGGGCCACCACCATGTCCTGGCCGTCCATCACCTTGCGGATGGAGCCGTAGACGCCGGTGGCCCCGTTGATGAGGATGTCGCCCATGGCCGCCTCGCCGGTGAAGCGGCCCTTCAGCTCGCCCGGGGCCCCCGCCGCCCCCGTCACATAGCCGGTGATGGTGACCGGGGCCACCTCGCCGCTGAGCAGGGCGATGGACTGGCCGGTGTCGGCGTCGCTGATGGAGTGGCCGAGGCCGCCGTAGATGCCGGTGGAGTTGTCCACAAAGGTGAGGGTGCCGATGCCGGCGGAGGAATCCCTCACCCACATGCCCGCCCGCCAGCGCTCAGAGTCGGCGTCCTGCACGGGCTGGAGGGAGGTGGTGTGTTCGGCGCCGTCCCGGGTGTAGACCAGCTGCACCGGGCGGCCCTGGGCGGCCTGGATGGCGGCGCTGACGTCGTCGTTGTCCACGGTCTTCTGCCCGTCGATGCTGACAATGACGTCTCCCATTTTCAGGCCCGCCGCCTTGGCGGGGTTGGCGGAGCCGGAGGCGGTGCGGATGTCGGTGAAGGCCACCACCATCGCGCCGTCGGAGAACATCTTGATGCCGAAGGGCGTGCCGCAGACGGTGACGGCGCGGCGGTCCACCACCACGGCGCGCACCGTTTTGACCGGGATGCCGCCCAGCACCGAGAGGGTGACGTTGTAGCTGCCGCCGGTGGGCACCGCCTGGGCGGCGGCGGCCCCCGTGGGCTCCAGCGGCACCAGCCAGGGCATCTGGGCCAGGGTGAGGGTCTGCCCCTGAGGCACCATGAAGGTGTCCGGCAATTGGGTATAAAGATAGGTAAGGCAGCCCAGGGCCAGCGCGGCGGCGCCCGCCGCCAGCGTCAGGCAGCGCCTGAGGAACGTGAGCATAGAAAATCGACCTCCCGGCCGGGGCGCAGCGCGCCCCGGGTGCTCGGCCCGGCGGCATCCGCCGTCGGGCCCTGGTGATTAGTATGCTCCGTTTTGGCGGGATTATAGCGGGGGCGGCTCTCCCCTTCCCGATTGACAAACACCGCCGCGGCTGGTACACTGAGTTCGTATGCGGGTATGGCGGAATTGGCAGACGCGCCAGACTTAGGATCTGGTACCTCCGGTGTGCAGGTTCGACCCCTGTTACCCGCACCACGTCGGAATGGACTGCGCTCCATTCAAAAAGCCCGGCCGGTTGGCCGGGCTTTTCTCATATCGCTTCGTCATTCCTCCTTCTCCCCACAGAATTTTGCTAACGCAAACTTCTGTGGGGGCCCCGGCCGCCCGAAGGGCGGCAAATACGCAAGCTGTGCATCGCTTGCGGCGGCTTATTTTAAGCCACCGACGCGCTCGCTCCGCTGCGGCTCCTTCTCCCCACAAAATTTTGCTGCGCAAACTTTCGTGGGGGCCCCGGCCGCCCTGCGGGCGGCTTATAGACTTTGCTCCATTCAAAAAGCCCGGCCGGTTGGCCGGGCTTTTCTCATATCGCTTCGTCATTCCATCTCGGCCCAAGAGCCGCCGCTTACGCGGCGGTTGGCCTCGAAACGCGCCTGCGGGCGCAGTCCTTCTCCCCACAAAATTTTGCTAGCGCAAACTTTCGTGGGGAACCTCTCCGCCCGAAGCGCGTTGGCAAGCCCCGCAATGGAATATAGGGATTATCAGCGCAATCACGAGCGCAACTGCCGCCTTCATTGTTATTCTTCTTACAGATCTTTCGTTTTCATCTTGTCCAGTTCTTCTTTTTCGTGTTTTTCAGACTGAACACGCCCGATCCACCACACGACGACCAGCGCAACAGCGCAGCCGATTCCCGAGGGCAGGTAGTTTGCAGTGCCCTCCATGGCACTGTAGGCAATGAACAGTCCGAACAGACCACCCGGAAGGATGGCCCCCAACAGTGCGCTTTTGCGCAGGCCGAAATAGTATTGAACCGCCAGCAGCGCGGCGGTGATAAGCAGAACAATGGCGGGTCTCATGACCGTTTTCTCCCTCCTTCACATATCCCTGGCTTTCATACGTTCCAATTCTTGCCGCTGCATTTTTCCGCCCTTCTCGCGCCCGTCCGCCCACTCGCCAAAAAACAAGAGGTTCAGAACGACAAAGGGAGAAACGTACCGCAGCTCCAGCGGGACGGGGCCGCCGGTGAACATCCAGATGGTCACGCCCAAGATCAGGCAGGGAATGATGCCGCCCCACAGCGGGCTTTTCAGCCTTGTGCACAAAAGATACTCGGCCACCATCATGGCCAGCGCGATGGCAAAGCCTGCGATGAACTTCAAAATCATTGCTCCGTCCATATCCAAGTCCCCCTTATGACTCGTTTACTGCTCCTTTTTCTCCTGCTTGTACTTGTCGATGATGAGTTTTGCCGTTTCCAGGTCGATGCGGGAATCCACCGCCAGCCCCTTGATGAAGGTGGAAAAGGGCTCCTCCTCTTTCTGGTCCGCCAGTTCTATCTTCTGGATGAGCTTGTCCAGCCGCAGCCGCACCGTGGGGTAAGACACCTCATAAAGGCGCGCTATCTCTTTCAGCGAGCCGGACTTGAGCACAAAGTTTTTCAAAAACGCCACATCCTCCGGCTCCAGTGCCAGGAGCCACTGAGGGATTTTGTCTATCTCCAATTCAATTCTCCTTTCATGTTTGCTTTAACTATATTCAATATAGCATAAATAAAATTAAAGTCAACAAAAAATTTGAAATTGATTTTTCAAATCAGCAGGGGCGGCAGAAGGATTCTGCCGCCCCTGCTGCTCAAAGGCTCATTCTTTCCTTGTCAGCCGGATGACCGACACGGTGGCCGCGCCGGAGCGGTCCGCCACGTTGCTGTTATATGTAAGGCTGAAACTGGTGGTCTCCGGCACATGGATGATGATGGAATTGGACCCGTAGGCGCTGGAAAGCGCCGCGCCGGTTTTGAAGTAGATGCCGTAGAGCAGGTTGGAACTGCCGTTGTAGGCGGGCGTGACCTGCATGTAGCCCGCCTCCTCCAAAATGGCGGAGACGCTGAAAGAGATGCAATAGTAGCCCGGCGCAAGCTCGATGCGCGTCTCGTCCGCCAGCACGATGCTGCCGGTGGGGTCCTCCGTGCCGGGCAGCAGCGGGATGGGCCGCCCGTTTTCGAACCGGCGTTCGAACATGAAAAAGGAAGCAAAGCAGTCCTGGGCCGGTTCACCCGGAGGGCCCTGGGTCCCCGGCTCACCCTGCGGGCCCTGGGGGCCGCTGCAAACGCAGCAGCCGCAGCCGTGCTGCCGCCGCATGAATTCGGGCCTGCGGTCCGAATCGAATTTATCCATATCGCCTTCACTCCGTTGCTCAAAAATTTCTGTCCCAGTATATGTGCCCGCCGGGGCGGCCGTTCTCCTCCCCTGCCCCGGCCGGATGGAACTTTTCACAAAGAGAGGGCCCCGCTTTGGTGTTTTGCAGTGCAATTTGATAAAGTGATAAATTTTTTATCAGATTTTGCCCAGAATAATATTGACATCCTTTTTTGAGAGTGGTATATTTGACGAAATTGAATATGAAGGCTGTGACGAAGAGTGGCCGGGGATGGCCCGCTGCAGAGAGCCGGTGGTTGGTGTGAACCGGCGCGGAACGCCCCAGGGCCTGTCCCTTCCGAGCCGGAGCCTGAACCCCCTTTGGGGCCAGTAGGGTCTCCCGCGTATGCTGCGTTAACGCATAGAGGTTGTTTGACTTCGAACAAAAGCAAAGGCTGTGACGAAGACGGACCTGCAACGAATTTCTCAGAGAGCCGGGGATGGTGCGATCCCGGCAAAGGACTGCAGTGTTCCCATCCCTTCCGAGCTGAAGGCCCCAAAGGCGAAAGCCGAGTAGGCGTCTTTCGAGAATGCTGCGTCAGTGCATAGAAGTTTGTGGACTTCGAAGAGGTGGCGGGCCAGTGCGTCCGCAATTTGAGTGGTACCGCGAGTGTAAAATTTTACACCCGTCTCAAAGCAAAGTTCGCTTTGAGACGGGTGTTTTTCGTTTCAGGGCAGTGTGGAAAGGGGAAAAAACATGTTATCTCTCGACAAGGTATTCGACGCGCAGCGGGTGCTGAAAAACATCGTGCGGGAAACCGCCGTGGTAAGGGCCTATGGCATCGCGCCGGAGTGCGAACTCTATCTCAAGCCGGAAAACCTGCAGATCACCGGCTCCTTCAAGGTGCGGGGTGCGGGCTACAAGATCGCGATGCTCACCGAAGAGGAAAAGGCCCGGGGCGTCATCGCCTGCTCGGCGGGCAACCACGCTCAGGGCGTGGCGCTGGCGGCCTCCAAGAACGGCATCAAATCCCTCATCTGCCTGCCGGACACCGCCCCCATCTCCAAGGTGGAGGCCACCAAGGGCTTCGGCGCAGAGGTCTGCCTGGTGGAGGGCTGCTACGACGACGCCTACAAAAAGGCGCTGGAACTGAAAGACGAGATGGGCTACACCTTCGTGCATCCCTTCGACGACGAGAACGTCATCGCCGGCCAGGGCACCATCGCCCTGGAAATTCTCTCCCAGCTGGACAACATCGACGCCATCATCGTGCCGGTGGGCGGCGGCGGCCTCATCAGCGGCATCGCCTACACCGCCAAACAGATCCGCCCGTCGGTGAAGGTGTACGGCGTGCAGGCGGCGGGCGCGCCCAGCATGTTCAACTCCATCCACGACGGCGCCATCGAGTGCCTGGACAGCGTGCAGACCATCGCCGACGGCATCGCGGTAAAGCAGCCGGGCGAAAACACCTTCGCGCTGGTGCGGGACTATGTGGACGACATCGCCCTTGTGACCGACGACGAGGTGGCCTCGGCCATCCTGGCCCTCATCGAAAAGCAGAAGATGATCGCCGAGGGCGCGGGCGCGGTGGCGGTGGCCGCCGCCATGTTCGGCAAGTTCCCCCTGGCGGGCAAGCGGGTGGTGAGCGTGGTCTCCGGCGGCAACATCGACGTGACCAGCCTCTCCCGGGTCATCGACCGGGGCCTTCTGAACAGCGGCCGGTCCTCCAGCCTGCTCATCGAACTCATCGACAAGCCCGGCCAGCTGAAGGACATCTCCCGCATCATCGCCGACTGCGGCGGCAACGTCACCGGCGTGCATTATGAGAAGGGCGCCACCGAGAGCGTGCACGGCGTGTTCCTTCGCATCGACATGGAGACCCGCGACTTCGACCATGTGAAACTCATCACCGACTCTCTCAAGGCCGAGCACTTCAAACTCGTGTGACGGCCCCGGACACCAGATAAAAGGAGGAAACCACCATGATGCTTTCCGGCGCAGACATCCTCGTGAGGACCCTCATCGAGCAGGGCGTGGACACCGTCTTCGGCTACCCCGGCGGCCAGATCCTGAACGTCTACGACAGCCTCTATAAATACCAGAACGAAATCACCCATGTTCTCACCGCCCACGAACAGGGCGCCACCCACGCGGCGGACGGCTACGCCCGCACCACCGGCAAGGTGGGGGTGGTCATCTCCACCTCCGGCCCCGGCGCCACCAACCTGGTCACCGGCATCGCCACGGCGTATCTGGACTCCATCCCCATGGTGGCGCTGTGCGGCAACGTGCCCACCACCCAGATCGGCACCGACAGCTTCCAGGAAATTGACATCACCGGCGTGACGCTGCCCATCACAAAACACAACTACTTCGTGGGCTCGGTGGACGAACTGGCGGACACCATCCGCGAGGCCTTCCGGCTGGCTCAGTCCGGGCGGCCGGGCCCGGTGCTCATCGACGTGCCCAAGGACGTGCAGACCGCCCTGTGCGAGTACGAAGCCCAGCCCCCGGTGACGGCGGACGCCCCCACGGCGGCCAAGGAGCTGCGGGTGGAGCAGGCGGCGGCCCTCATCAACGCCGCCCGCCGGCCCTTCGTCTACTTCGGCGGCGGTCTGGTGGCCGCCGGGGCGCAAAGCGAGATGCTGGCCCTGGCCGAAAAACTGGACGCCCCCATCGGCTGCTCCCTCACCGGCATCTCCGGCATCCCCACCGACCATCCCCGTTTTCTGGGCATGCAGGGCATGCACGGCCACTACGCCAGCAGCCTTGCGATGCACAACGCCGACCTCATCATCTCGCTGGGCGTGCGGTTCAACGACCGGGTCACCGGCGACCGCTCCCGCTTCGCCCCCGGCGCGCGCATCGTGCAAATCGACGTGGACGGCTCGGAGCTCTCGAAGAACGTGCCCGCGGCGGTGGGCCTGCGGGGCGACGTGAAGCAGACCTTGCAGCGGCTGCTGCCTCTGGTGAACGAGGTCAAAAGCCCCGAGTGGCAGGAAAAGCTGGCAAAACTGCGGGCGGAGGAGGCGGAGAGCGCCGACCACCGGGAGGGCCTGACCCCCCGCAACGCCATCCTGACGCTGAACAAATTTCTGGGCGAGAACACCCCGGTGGCCACCGACGTGGGTCAGCATCAGATGTGGGCGGCCCAGAACCTCAGCTTCAAAAAGCCCCGGCGCTTTGCCTCCAGCGGCGGCCTGGGCACCATGGGCTACGGCATGGGCGCGGCCATCGGCGCGGCTTACGGCACCGGCGAGCGCAGCGTGCTGGTGACCGGCGACGGCTCCTTCGGCATGTGCCTGAACGAGCTGGCCACTGCCGTGACCTACCGGGTGCCGGTGGTCATCCTGCTGATGAACAACGGCGTGCTGGGCATGGTTCGTCAGTGGCAGACGCTGTTCTACGGCAAGCGCTACTCCAACACCATCCTGGGCCGCAAGACCGACTTTGTGGCGCTGGCCAAGGCCTTCGGGGCCGAGGGCGAGGCGGTGGACACCCTGGAGGGCCTGGAGGCCGCCTTCGGCCGTGCCTTCGCCGCCGAGGGCCCCTACCTCATCGACTGCGCCATCGAAAAGGACGAATTCGTGCTTCCCATGCTGCCCCCGGGCGGCAGCGTGGACGACATCATTGTAAAGGTGGGTGACGACAGATGAACCGATACACCATCGCGGTGCTGGTGCGCAACCAGTTCGGCGTTCTGAACCGGGTGACCAGCATGTTCCGCCGCCGTCAGTTCAACATCAGCGCGCTGACCGTGAGCGAGACCGAATCCAACGAACTTTCCCGCATCACCGTCGTGTTCGACGGCGAGGAGGTGAAAAAGCAGCAGCTGGTCAACCAGCTCTACAAGCTGCCGGACGTGGAATCCATCGAGGAGTTCACCGACGACGATTCCATCAGCTGCGAGCTGCTGCTCATCAAGATGGTCAACGAGCCGGACACCCGCGAGGAAATTCGCGCCGCCGCCTCCGCCTTCGGGGCGGACACGGTGGACTACGCCAAGGACTCGATGATCTTCCGTCTGGCGGACACCACCCGCCGCATCGATGACTTTTTGAACTTCATGCGGGACTACACCATCCTGGAGATCTGCCGCACCGGCTGCGTCTCGCTGCGCAAGGGCAGCACCACCATTCGTCAGGCCATCAATTTCTGATGCGTTTTATACAATTCCATTTAATGAAAGAAAAGGGGTAAGACATCATGGCAAGGATCTTCTATCAGCAGGACTGCGATCTTCAGAAACTGGCGGGCAAGACCGTGGCCATCATCGGCTACGGCTCTCAGGGCCACGCTCACGCGCTGAACCTGAAAGAGAGCGGCGTGGACGTTGTTGTGGGCCTGTACGAGGGCTCCAAGAGCTGGGCCAAGGCTGAGGCCCAGGGCATGAAGGTGATGACCAGCGCCGAGGCCGCCAAGGCCGCCGACCTCATCATGATCCTCATCAACGACGAAAAGCAGGCCGCCCTCTACAAAGAGAGCATCGAGCCTTATCTGACCGAGGGCAAGACCCTGGCCTTCGCCCACGGCTTCAACATCCACTTCGGCTGCATCAAGCCCCCGAAGAACGTGAACGTCATCATGATCGCCCCCAAGGGCCCCGGCCACACCGTGCGCAGCGAGTACCTGGCGGGCAAGGGCGTGCCCTGCCTCGTGGCCGTGGAGCAGGACGCCACCGGCGACGCGCTGGACATCGCCCTGGCCTACGCCCTGGGCATCGGCGGCGCCCGCGCCGGCGTTCTGGAGACCACCTTCCGCACCGAGACCGAGACCGACCTGTTCGGCGAGCAGGCGGTGCTGTGCGGCGGCGTGTGCGCCCTGATGCAGGCGGGCTACGAGACGCTGGTGGAGGCCGGCTACGACGAGCGCAACGCCTACTTCGAGTGCATCCATGAGATGAAGCTCATCGTGGACCTCATCTACCAGAGCGGCTTTGCGGGCATGCGCTACTCCATCTCCAACACCGCAGAGTACGGCGACTATGTCAGCGGCCCGAAGATCATCACCGAGGACACCAAGAAGGCCATGCGCAAGATTTTGAAGGACATCCAGGACGGCACCTTCGCCAAGGACTTCCTGCTGGATATGTCTTCTGCCGGCGGCCAGGTGCACTTCAACGCCATGCGCAAGCTGGCGGCCGAGCACCCCAGCGAAGTCGTTGGCCGCGACATCCGCAAGCTCTACAGCTGGAGCGACGAGGACAAGCTCATCAACAACTGACCCCCGCGCCATGCCCCCGCCCCGCGCCGGGCGGGGGCGCTTTTTTGAAAGGAGACCGAACCGATGAAAAGCGATTCTTTGAAATGCGGCGCCCAGAACGCGCCCCACCGCGCCCTCTACCACGCGCTGGGCCTCACCGAAGAGGAGATCAGCCGCCCGCTGGTGGGCATCGTGAGCAGCTACAACGAGATCGTGCCCGGCCACATGAACCTGGACAAAATTGTGGACGCGGTGAAGCTGGGCGTGGCCATGGCCGGCGGCACCCCCATCGTCTTTCCCGCCATCGCCGTGTGCGACGGCATCGCCATGGGCCACACCGGCATGAAGTACTCCCTGGTCACCCGGGACCTCATTGCCGACTCCACCGAGGCCATGACCCTGGCCCACGGCTTTGACGCGCTGGTGATGGTGCCCAACTGCGACAAGAACGTGCCCGGCCTTTTGATGGCCGCCGCGCGGCTGGACCTGCCCACCGTGTTCGTCAGCGGCGGGCCGATGCTGGCGGGCCATGTGGACGGCCAGCGCACCAGCTTCTCCACCCTGTCGGAGGCGGTGGGCCAGTACAACGCCGGCGCCATCGACGAGGCAAAGCTCCATGAGTACGAGTGCAAGACCTGCCCCACCTGCGGCTCCTGCTCCGGCATGTACACCGCCAACTCCATGAACTGCCTCACCGAGGCCATGGGCATGGGCCTGCGGGGCAACGGCACCATCCCCGCCGTCTACTCCGCCCGCATCGAGCTGGCCAAGCGCGCCGGCATGGCGGTGATGGACATGGTGCGCAAGGGCATCACCGCCCGCCAGATCATGACCAAAGAGGCGCTGATGAACGCCCTCACCGTGGACATGGCCCTGGGCTGCTCCACCAACAGCATGCTGCACCTGCCGGCCATCGCCCACGAGTGCGGCGTGGAGCTGAACCTGGACGTGGCCAACGCCATCAGCGAGAAAACGCCGAACCTGTGCCACCTGGCTCCCGCCGACCGCACCTACATCGAGCAGCTGGACGAGGCGGGCGGCGTGTACGCGGTGATGAACGAGCTGAACAAAAAGGGCCTTTTGAACACCGGCTGCATGACCGTTTCCGGCCGCACCATCGGGGAGTGCATCGCCGAATGCCCCAACCTGGACCACGAGATCATCCGCCCGGTGGAGGACCCCTACAGTGAAACCGGCGGCATCGCCGTGCTGCGGGGCAACCTTGCCCCCGAGGGCAGCGTGGTCAAGCGCAGCGCCGTTGCGCCCGAGATGCTGGTGCACGAGGGCCCGGCCCGGGTGTTCGACGGCGAGGAAGAGGCCCAGAAGGCCATCAACGCCGGCCTCATCAAGCCCGGCGACGTGGTGGTCATCCGCTACGAAGGGCCCAAGGGCGGCCCCGGCATGCGGGAGATGCTCAACCCCACCTCCGCCATCATGGGCATGGGGCTGGGGGGCAGCGTGGCCCTCATCACCGACGGCCGCTTCAGCGGCGCCACCCGCGGCGCCTGCGTGGGCCACATCACCCCGGAGGCGGCCTCCGGCGGCCTCATCGGCGTGGTGAAGGAAGGCGACCTCATCCGCATCGACATCCCCGGCCACTCCATCGAGCTGCTGGTGGACCAGGCGGTGCTGGACGAGCGCATGAAGCACTTTGTGCCCAAGAAAAAGGAGGTCTCGGGTTACCTCAAGCGGTACGCCGCCCTGGTCTCCGGCGGCGCCTACGGGGCGATCCTGAACTGATGATGGAAACGAAGGAACTGAAAAAGCTGGCCGCCGGGCTGGACGCGCTGGCGGTGTTCCGGCCGCTGCTGGCGGACCCGGTGCTGGCGGCGCTGAAAGAATATCTGGACGCGCCTTCCGCCGGGCGCTACGCCGCCTTCGTGGCGGCGCTCTACGAAGCGAATGGCGGCGAGTTGGGCCGGCACGTCCTGCGTCTTTGTGAGGACAGCGCCAACGTCTATGTGCGCACGGTGGGCGCGGGCCAAACGCCGCCGGCCTGCATGGCTGAGGCGCTGGCCGCCGAGCTGGACTGCCTGCAGCGGGTGGCGGACCTTGGCCCCGACGCGCTGCTGGCGGCCCTGCCCGAAGCCGCCGCTCCCCTGCCCCGCTATGAGGCGGGCGGGGTGGACCTGCCGGGCAGCTACATGCACCGGGCCGAGAACATCCACCGCTACGGCTACGGCGTGTGGGCGGCCAACCGGATGTTCTATCTGGACGAGGCGGGCCGCATCACCCCGGTGAGCCACCCGGACACGACAATGCTGGAGGACCTGGTGGACTACGAGGCCCAGCGGGCCATTATCCTGCGCAACACCCGGGCGCTGCTGGAGGGCAAGCCGGCGGCGAACATCCTGCTCACCGGCGACGCGGGCACCGGCAAATCTTCGGCGGTAAAGGCCATCGGCAACGCCCTGTTCGCCGAGGGCCTGCGCATCATCGAGGTGCGCAAGGACCAGCTGCGGGCCATCCCCCACGTGCTGGACGAGCTGGCGGCGAACCCGCTGAAGTTCGTTTTGTTCATCGACGATCTCTCCTTCTTGAAGGACGACGACAACTACAGCGCCCTCAAGGCGGTGCTGGAGGGCTCGGTGACGGCCAAGTCGGAGAATGTGGTCATCTACGCCACCAGCAACCGGCGGCACATCATCAAAGAGAAATTCAGCGACCGGGAGGGCGACGAGGTGCACCGCAACGACACCATGCAGGAGCTGGTGAGCCTTTCGGAGCGGTTCGGCATCCACATCACCTTCTCCAAGCCCGACAAGGCCACCTTCCTGCACATCGTGCGGCATCTGGCCGCGGCGGGCGGGGTGCAGCTGCCCGCCGACGAACTGGAGCGCCGCGCCGAGCGGTACGCGCTGGAGCGGGGCGGGCGCAGCGCCCGTCTGGCCCGGCAGTTCGTGGACGGCCTGCTGGCCGGGATGTGAAAATCATCAAGACGAGGGGCGTTTTGCACAAAACGTCCCTCGTTTCTTTTCCCGCCGGGATGAAACAAAACCCGCCGTCTCCGCCGTTTAAAGGGCAACGAACCGCCCCGCCCTTTTCCCGGCAGGGCCAAAGGAGGAAAATCCATGAAACGCATCTTCGCGGCGGCGCTGGCCTGCGCCTTTCTGCTGGCGGGCTGTTCCGCGCCCGCTCCCTCTTCCGGCGAGCCGGCCAGCATGCCCGCCTCCGCCCCGTCCTCGGTCCCCGAATCCGCCCCTTCCTCCGCCCCCGCGGCGCAGGAGGTAAGCCTGGAGGACTGGCGGGCCGCCATGCCCGCCAACGCCCCGGTCTTCACCTTTGCCGACGCGGAGCCCGCGCTGAACAAGGACGTGCTCTGGCCTGACCAGGTGGAGCTGATCGTTCGGGCGTGGCAGGGCACCCTGGAGGAAGCGGACGCGGCCTTCGGGCTGCCCGCCGGCTCCTTCTCCGAACTGGACGACCCGGACTATCCCCCGCCGGAGGGGGCCATGGCCATCCATGCTGAGGGGTACGTTCTGCCCAAGACCCCGGTGCAGCAGGTCACCGTGGACCTGCCCTGGGTGAGCAACTCTTATGAGAACACCAGCACCGGCACTCTGCCCGCCTCGCTGGACGAGCAGGCCGCCGGAGCCCTGGCCGCCGCCCGCTATTTCCTTTATTATCACCACGGGATGCACCACGGTCTTGAGCCCAGCGACTACGACAACGCCACCGACAGCTACGTTGTGACCGAGGGCGCGATGTACACCCGTTACAGCGAGCTGGAGCAGTTCCTGGGCTGCGTGTTCACCCCCGGGGCCTACGGCGAAATGATGGGCGGCCCTCTCGCTGCGGGCGAAGCCCCCGCGCCCAGCCTGTTCTATCAGGGCGAGGGCGACACCATCCGCTATATGATGGGCGACCGGGGCGGCAGCATCACCTTCTGCGGCGCGGTGTTCACCGAGCCCGTTTTGCAGCCGGACGGCAGCCTGCTGTTCTGGCAGCTCTCGCTGAACCTGGACGACCTGGACGGAAACTTCCAGGGCTGGGGCGAGGGCGTGCAGCACACCCCCACCCTGGCTTTTGCCACCCCGGTGCGGCTAGTGCCCTCCGACAACGGCTGGCGGGTGGCGGAGTATTCCCTGCCCAACTGAACGCATCAAACAAAAAGGCCCGGTCGGGATGACCGGGCCTTTTGCATATGCCGTTTGCTTTTGCGTTTTCCCCTGCCGCCGATGTTTTAAGCACAATGGTTTTGTGCGGGCAAAGGAGCAGGCCATGGGACTTTTTCTCCCTTATTGTCCGCAGTCAGGAAAAAGCGGGCGGCATGTTCCACTTTTGCCAAATGAAAGAGGCGCCGCAAAAGCGGCGCCTCTTTCATTTGGCAGGGGCAGAAGGATTCGAACCCTCGGCACGCGGTTTTGGAGACCGCTGCTCTACCAGCTGAGCTATACCCCTATGTTTTGAGCACCTCATTACTATACAAAAAAACTCGCAGAAAGTCAAGCCCCTGGCGGCGGATAAGTCCTTGTTTTTTTCTTTATCGTTTTTTGAAAAAAAGTGTTGACATTCTGCCCTTCGTTGGATATAATAAAACACGTCGCCAATCGCGATGTGGCCCGGTAGTTCAGTTGGTTAGAACGCTAGCCTGTCACGCTAGAGGTCGTGAGTTCGAGCCTCATCCGGGTCGCCATTTGCTGTTATAGCTCAGTCGGCAGAGCACATCCTTGGTAAGGATGAGGTCGTGCGTTCGAATCGCATTAACAGCTCCAGAAAGCCGCTTGAACGCATCGTTCAAGCGGCTTTTGCTTTTACAAAACAACTGACAAGGGAAGCGGAGCCGCTATGCCGGCCAACATGAAAAACCTGATCGCCGAGGCTGCAAAGACTCTGCTGATCCAGCGCCACGTGAAAAAGCTAACCGTCACGGACATCGTGGAGGAGTGCCACATCACCCGGCAGACGTTCTATTATCACTTTGACGACATTCCCGACCTTCTGCGCTGGATGGCCGACGAATACTTCGAACAGGTGATGACCGAGGTCTTTGCCCAGAAAAACGGCGAGCTGGGCCTGCGCTGCTTTTTTGTCATGGCCATCAACATCGCCCCTTATGTGGAGCACGGGATGAAGAGCAACTACGGCGACGAGCTCAAACGCACGCTGCGCCAGTGCTTCCAGCGCTATTTCACCCGGGCCTTTGAGGAAAAGGACCTCTGCCCCGCCTGCACCCGCGCCCAGCTCAAGATCATCATGCGCTATCACAGCCAGGCCATCCTGGGCCTGCTGGAAGACTGGACCGAGGAGGACACCGAGCAGCTGGACCAGATCGTCCACACCATATACCACATCCTGACCGCCGATGTTTTTCCCCGTTAGGAGTGACCTTCTCTTCGTCAAAAGAGCGGGAGTGTAAAAAATTTTTACACTCCCGCTCTTTTTGTCTATACAGGGCCGGCGTTTTGCAAATTGTGCCCGCAGCGCTTCTCTTTATAATAGGAAGCAGAAGGGAGGCAAGGACATGGCACACGAGATCCTTTCCGTCAAACTCTGCGAGCTGGAGGACCAGCTGGCGCGGCTGAACAGCCGCATCCACATGAGCGAGACCGCCGACCGTGGCCGGCTGCAGGGCGAGATCCTGGCGCTGCGCCGGGAATGTGCCGAGAACGAGCTGGCCCTGCGCACAAAGCTCCGCTGTTCCCGGTCCGGGATGGTCGGCGCGCTGGCGGACTCCTACGGCGAGATAGAACAGCGTGTTCAGCAGGCCAAAGCCGCCATGCGGGAACAGGCCGCCCGCCGCGGCGAGGGCCAGGCCGATGCGGAGAAAAAGCTTCTGTTGGCGGAATACGCCCTGGATTTTGCCCTGCAGGCGTCCAACCGGGCCCTGCTGCTGGCCATGGAAGCCATCGACGCCCAGCTTGCTGGGCAGGAAGGAGAAAAGACGTCACCATGAAAGAAGTCAAAACACCAAAGCGGCCGCTCATCTATTACTACGGCATCGTTCTGCTCATCATCCTGTTGTTCAACACGCTGGTCACCCCCATGCTCTTCCGCCGCCAGGTGGTGGAGGTGGACTACGGCACCTTCATGGACATGATCGACGAGAGGGACATCGGGATGGTGCAGGTGGAGGACACCCAGATCCTGTTCACTGACAAGGACGGCAGCGTCGTCTACGAAACGGTCCCCATGGAGGACCCCACCCTCACCCAGCGCCTGCACGACGCCGGGGCGGAATTTGCCCGGGTGATGGAGGAGCCCATCTCCCCCATCTGGAGTTTTCTTCTGACCTTTGTGCTGCCCATCCTCATCTTTGTGGGCCTGGGGCAGTACATGAACAAAAAGCTCATGGAGCAGGCAGGCGGCAAGGGCTCGCTGTCCTTCGGCATGGGCAAGAGCAGCGCCAGGGTCTATGTGCAGTCCACCAAGGGCATCCGGTTTGTGGATGTGGCCGGTGAGGACGAGGCCAAGGAGAGCCTGTCGGAGATCGTGGACTACCTGCACGACCCGGGCAAATACACCGAGGCCGGCGCGTCCATGCCCAAGGGCATCCTGCTGGTGGACCCTCCGGGCACCGGCAAGACCATGCTGGCCAAGGCGGTGGCCGGCGAGGCGAACGTGCCCTTCTTCTCCATCTCCGGCTCGGAATTCGTGGAGATGTTTGTGGGCATGGGCGCATCCAAGGTGCGCGACCTGTTCAAGCAGGCCAAGGAAAAGGCCCCCTGCATCGTGTTCATCGACGAGATCGACGCCATCGGCCAGAAGCGCACTTCCGGCGGCTACGGCGGCAACGACGAGCGGGAGCAGACGCTGAACCAGCTGCTCACCGAGATGGACGGTTTTGAGGACAACACCGGCGTCATCATTCTGGCGGCCACCAACCGTCCCGAATCGCTGGACCCGGCGCTGACCCGCCCCGGCCGGTTCGACCGCCGCGTGCCTGTGGAGCTGCCCGACCTGGCGGGCCGGGAGGCCATTTTGAAGGTGCACGCGAAGAAGATAAAAACGGCGCCGGACGTGGACTTCCACACCATCGCCCGCATGGCCGCCGGCGCTTCCGGCGCGGAGCTGGCCAACATCATCAACGAGGCCGCCCTGCGGGCGGTGCGCAGCGGGCGCACCGTTGTGAACGAGGCCGACCTGGAAGAGAGCATCGAGGTGGTCATCGCAGGCTACCAGAAAAAGAACGCCGTTCTCTCCGACAGGAGAAGCGGGTGGTGGCCTACCACGAGATCGGCCACGCCCTTGTGGCGGCGATGCAGAGCCACTCGGCCCCGGTGCAGAAGATCACCATCATCCCCCGCACCTCCGGCGCGCTGGGCTACACCATGCAGGTGGACACCGGCGACAAGTATCTGCTGACGAAGGAAGAGATCGAGGACAAGATCGCCACCTTCACCGGCGGGCGCGCCGCCGAGGAAGTGGCCTTCGGGCAGGTGACCACCGGCGCCTCCAACGACATCGAGCAGGCCACCAGGCTCGCCCGCTCAATGGTCACCCGCTACGGCATGAGCGACGCCTTCGGCATGGTCGCGCTCGAGACGGTCCAGAACCCCTATCTCGGCGGCGACGCGTCGCTCGAGTGTTCCGCCGAGACGGCCGCCCGCGTCGACCAGGAGGTCATGGGCATCATCCGGGAGGCGCACGACAAGGCCGTCAAAATTCTCCGCGACAACGAGCCCAAGCTCCACGAGCTGGCAAAATACCTGCTCGAAAAGGAGACGATTACCGGCGAGGAGTTCATGCGGATCCTAAACGCGTGACCCCGCCCGACTGTGAGGAACCAGACCGATGCGATGGATTACCAACCTGATCCCGATCCTCGTCTA